>NZ_AEXS01000017.1:0-129882 GCF_000204455.1 Paenibacillus sp. HGF5
CAGAATTTTGCCCAGCTGCTCCAGGCGATGCTGCAGCGGCGTCTCCTGGGATTCCGTGTTTTGGATCAGATCGGCGATTTTGCCCATCTCCGTATCCATTCCGGTCCGGATAACAACGCCCTTGGCCGTACCCCGGGCCACCATCGTTCCCATGAACCCGATGTTCTTCCGGTCGCCCAGCGGAACTTCCGCATCGCGGATCGGCTCGGCATGCTTATTAACCGGCAGGGACTCGCCGGTCAAGGCGGACTCCTCGACGCTGCAGCTGTTGATCTCGAGCCAGCGAACGTCGGCCGGGATACGGTCTCCGCTCTCGACGAGAATGACATCGCCAGGTACGAGCTCTCTGGCCGTTAGCTGCACCACCTTGCCGTCCCGGATGACCTTGGAGGTCGGCGCGGACAGTTGCTTCAAGGCCCGAAGCGACCGCTCCGCCTTGAATTCCTGGATGAAACCAAGGATCCCGTTGATCAGGATGATGGCCACGATCGTGACGGCATCCAGATACTCGCCCAGCAGGCCGGATACCAGGGTGGCTCCAAGAAGCACCAGCATCATGAAATCCTTAAATTGATTCAAGAACAGAACAAATGGAGAAATTTTAACGCCCTCGGAGAGCTCGTTGTAGCCACTTTTTTTTCGTCTCTCCCCGGCTTCCTCTTCCGTGAGGCCGTGCTCCGGATGCATCTGCAGTACTTGCTGCAATTCATCCGTGTCCATCTGGTGCCATTGCTTTTGTTCCATGCTTCCTTTCCCTCCCGGTTGGTTTTGCAAGTTCCGGCGGATGACAGCTTTTCCACCCTTTCTACGTAAATGTATTCGGACAGGTCCTGAATTATCACAGAAGGGGCCTTAAGTTTTTAAGGGAAATATGGCATCATAGAGAAGTACGATTAGGAAGGGTAACAGACAGATAGGAGAATGAAGGATGGCACTAGACGGCATTGTCACGCGCGCGATCGTGCATGAGCTTCAAGCCTGCCGGGGCGCACGAATCAATAAAATATATCAACCGAACGATCGGGACATCGTGTTTCATATACGCACCCAGCAAGGAAACGCCAAGCTGCTGCTCTCCGCAAACCCCACGTATCCCAGGGTGCATCTGACGCAGGAAACGTTTCTCAATCCGGCCGAGGCGCCGATGTTTTGCATGATTCTGCGCAAGCATTGCGAGAGCGGCATCATCGAGGACATCCAGCAGGTGGGCATGGAGCGGATCATCCATATGACGATTCGCCAGCGCGACGAGCTCGGGGATGTTTCCTCCAAGAAAATCATCGTGGAGCTGATGGGCAGACACAGCAACATCATTCTGCTTGATCCCGCGAGCGATACCATACTGGACGGCATCAATCATGTGACGCCCGCCATCAGCAGCTACCGCGTCGTCATGCCGGGATTTTCCTACACGAATCCGCCGGAGCAGCATAAGCGGAACCCGCTCGAAACCGGGCAGGAAGCTTTCCGGGAGTCCTGTCTGGTGAACGAGGAGTCGGCCGTCTCATGGCTGGTCGGCGAATTCAGCGGCCTAAGCCCGCTGGCAGCGCAGGAAATAGCCCACCGTGCAGGAGAAGGCCATCCGGGGGGAAACGAAGGGGAAAAAGATTGCGGCAGCCTGTGGCGTGCATTCGATGAAGTGATGGGACAAGTCCGCAGCCATCAATATACGCCTGTTACAGGCGTCAATGCCAAGGGCAAATCGGTGTTCTCCGTCATTCCGCTGACATTGCTTGCGGACGAGACCAGAACCTACGAATCGGTCAGCCAATGCATGGAGGATTATTACGGGGATAAGGCGCAGCGGGACACGGTTAAACAGAAGGTCAGCGACCTCCTCCGATTCCTGCAGAATGAACGGACCAAAAACATCAAGAAGCTGGATAATCTGAACAAAGATTTGGAGGAAGCCGGCGATGCCGATCGGTACCGGATTTTTGGCGAGCTTCTCTTCGCCTCGCTCCATCAGATTCAGAAGGGCGACCGCGAAGTCCAGCTGATCAACTTCTACGATGAAGAGCAGGCGACCGTTACCATACCGCTGGATCCGCTCCTAACCCCATCGGATAATGCCCAGCGATATTTCAAAAAGTACAACAAGTATAAGAACAGCCTCGCGGTCATCAACGAACAGTTAATCAAAACCCGCGAAGAGATCAACTATATCGAGAATCTTCTGCAGCAGTTGTCGCATGCTTCCCTGAACGACATCGATGAAATCAGGGACGAGCTGGTCCAGCAGGGGTATTTAAGAGACCGCAGCCGCAAAACGAAGAAAAAGAAGAAAAACGACAAGCCGACGCTGCATGTCTATACTTCATCCGAAGGCGTCGAGCTCTATGTGGGCAAAAACAACCTTCAAAACGAATACGTGACCAACCGTCTCGCTTCCTCGAACGACACATGGCTGCACACCAAGGATATCCCGGGTTCCCATGTGGTCATCCGCAGCAGCGAGTACGGGGACGCGACGCTCCAGGAAGCGGCGCAGCTGGCGGCTTATTACAGCCAGGCCAAAGAATCCAGCAGCGTGCCCGTCGACTATACGCTCATTCGCCACGTCCGCAAGCCGAATGGAGCCAAGCCCGGCTTCGTCATCTACGACAATCAGAAAACGCTGTTCGTGACGCCGGACGAGCACCTGATCAAGGCCATGCCCAATTCGGTAAAAAACAATCGCAATTAAGATGAACGGAAGACGTGGATAGATTTTCATTTAGCCAAAAAAAAACGGGTACCCCGCAAGGTCAAAATGACCATCCGGGATACCCGTTTTTCTTACCGTTCCGTCTGCCTTAGATCCTTGCCCGCGCCTGTTGAAGCTGGTCCAGCACCTGGGTGGATACCTGGCGGCTGCCGATATCCCCATGAAATACCTGGCCCTGCCTCTGTCCATGGTAATCCGATCCGGCGGTCACGATGAAGCCGTACTCCTCGGCCATCGCCAAGTAACGTTCCTCCTCCGATACCCCATGGTCCGAATGATAGACTTCGATCCCCTTGAACCCTGACTCTTCAATGACCGTTCTGACCAACGCATCATCGCCGTAGAGTCCGGGGTGCGCAAGCACCGGCACGCCGCCGGCTTCACGGATCCATTCGCAGGCTTCCTTGGGATGGATCCGCGGCTGCGGTACATAGGCAGCCGCGCCCTGGGCGAGATACCGGTCGAAGGCATGCCTCAGATCCAGGGCATGTCCTTTATGGACCAGCGCATCCGCAATATGCGGGCGTCCGATGCTCTCATCGGGCTCCAGCGGCCGCCCCAATACCGCAATGACTTCCTCCATCGTAAGCTCGATGCCAAGCTCGCGAAGCTTAGCCAAGATCTTCTCATTGCGCTTATCCCTCGTGCGGCGGAGCGCTGCCAGCCGCTCGAGAAACACGGGGTCCCGGTGATCGACGTAATAGCCCAGGACGTGAATATCCGTCCCGCCTGCCATGGTGCTGATTTCAACGCCGGGGACCACGATGATGTTCAAGCGTTCTCCCGCTTGCAGCGCTTCCTCGATCCCGGCTACGGTATCATGATCCGTAATGGCCAAAGCCCCCAGCCCCCGCTCATAGGCAAGCTGCACGTTCTCCGAAGGCGTATTCATTCCATCCGAAGCCTGGGTGTGGGAATGGAGGTCACAGCCCTTTCGATCCGCGAGTTTATCCATGGCGTTCAATCTCCTTTCGTTGTATGTTCGGGTATGCTTGCATTAACGCCGTCGCTCTCTTAAGTAGGCCAAAAACGTCATCGCCGACATCGGCAAGAGCGCCGACCGCAAATGAATGGAATAGAAATTCCGTTTAAATGACGCATCCGCGATATCGATCATTTTGACTAACCCGAGCGCTGTCTCGTGCTTGACCGTAGAGGTTGACAGCATCGTTATGCCGAGTCCTTCCTCTACCGCCGATTTGACCGCTCCCGTGCTCCCCAGCTCCATCACCGTCTGGATGCTCTCAGGGTCGTGCCCCCGCTCCAGCAGCACGTCCTCCATGACCTTCCGGGTGCCGGAACCTTTCTCGCGCAGCACAAACGGATACGTCAGCACATCCTTCAAATATATCGCATCTTCCCTTTGCGCTAAAGGATGGCTGGAAGGAACGATCAGTTTCAGCTCATCCTCCATGACCGCATCCAGCACCATGTCCGGATGTTCCACAGGAGCCTCGATCAGTCCGAAGTTCAGTTGGTGGCTTGCGATTTCCTCGAGAATCTGCGTAGTGTTCATCACTTTGAGCATTATCGATATGTCCGGATACTCCCGGCCGAAGGGCCCCAGCAGTCGCGGCAGCACGTACTCCCCGATCGTCAGGCTTGCCCCGAGCTGCAGCCTTCCCTGAAGTTTGTTCGAGAAAGCCGCCATGGCCGCATCCGTTTCCTGCGACAGCTCCAGGCTCCTGCGGGCAAAGGGGAGCAGCGTCCTCCCGGCCTCGGATAACTCCATGCGCTTGGTGGAGCGGATGAGCAGCTTTGTCCCAAAGTACTCCTCCAGCGCCTGCACCTGCATCGTCACGGCCGGCTGGCTCATATGAAGCGCTTGGGCAGCAGCGGAAAAACTCCCCCGCTCGGCCACCGTGTAAAAGATATGTAGCTGGTGAAAATTCATCGTTTCCGTTCCCCTCTCGCTGCCGCTCTTGTTTTATATTGTAACGGATCGCGGCAGCGCATACAAAAAAAGACATCCGCGCTTACGCTCGCATGCCATTTCATGAATTTATTTCTTTATTTACGCTTGCGGCTGTTCTTGATCAGCGTCATGCGGCGCGAATGACGAAGCCATGAGTAATAAGACTTCAGGTCCCGAAGCTCAATGGTTTCGGACATACGCCCCAAAAATGTTACAATGATCATCCGATGCAGTGGGTTGCCGATCAGATCGCGTTCATGCTCCAGCTCCGAGAACTCCGCCACAACCACCAGATCGTCGTCGATCAGATAGACATCCTGTTCGTTGCGGTAATACGGCACGATCCGGTCCTGCTTCAAGCACTCCCACATCCAAGTCCCGATTTCCTCGTGGGAGGTGTCATGGCCTTCCACCCGGTCCGTATAACGGCTCTTTGCATGATTGGTAATCACGATATCGGCTACCTTTTTATCATTTAACGTAATATAAAACGGCTCATAGGTGCTCCACCGCTCAGTCCCTTTGTCGCGCATGGAATATCACTCTCCACCAAATGGGTCTTTGTATCTATGTATATATACCCAACATATTACATCATTCCACTGTCATTCACAAGATTGAAACCTCGCTTCTTGTGAACAATCACCGAAAATTTAGAAATAGCTCTAATTGCCTCCTGGTGCGGAAGGTGCAAAGCCGGATGGAATGATGGGTCCCATTAAAATGTAAATTGTACCTTACTTATACTATTTTATCAAATCGCCTTCCGGTTTATGCCAATCTATCGCCGCAAATCGAAATAATCTTTGGAAGTTCATGCGCGACATGCGAGGCTAATACTTTCCAAGGCCTTAAAAAAAGCGGCCCCAGAGGGGCCGCTTTACGCTTTTCTCGCATTCTTACAAGATACGCGATATGCGATTTGCACAGATTCACGAGCAGGCACATCCTGCTAGGGACCGTAAAACTTGGCTTTATCCGGCCCCTTGCTGCTGTACTCTGTCTTAATCTCGTTCCGGTAGGAGCGCTCGATCTTACGAACGTAGGACAATCTCCGTATGTTCTTCATTGTCTCTTCGGCACGGTCAGCGTTGACGTACATGACAACGTAATGCATGCGGCGCGATATATAATGGACGCTGCCGTATTTCTCCAAATTCCTTGCTGCCTTCACATCGCTGACCCATATAATAAAACCGGTCCGTTCAGCCAACATCCTAAGCTCCTCGCCTCACTTTCGTCTCTATCTCTAATGTATGCCTGTTATCCGCACGAGCAGGCTCCGCCGCTGCCGCACCCCTTCTTCGGAAGAGGGTCATTGCCGGGAACCTTGATGCTCTCCGAAACCGAAAAAGCAATCCTCTCCGACATGGAATGCAGCAGATCGTCCAGATTCTTCTCGGCCTGCTTGAACCGGGCTACGGGCTCAAAAGCTTCCAGTTCCGCTTCCACCGCGGCTACTTCATCCTTGGCCGAATGATAATTGGGGTGAAAGTGGCCGAACCGCTGCGTCTCTTCGAACAACTCCTTCTTCGATTCAAGCTTTCTGACCAAAGCCTGAATCATGGGGTCATTCTCAACTGCCTGCTTCCAATATAGATAATCCGCCACTTCGACGGAAGCATTAATCATGTCGCCTATCTCGTAGGCATAGGTGAGCACCTCGGCCATATCGACCGTGTTTATTTCCGATACGCTCATGAACTCATCCCGCTTTTCTATTAAATTTGGCCCGCGTGTTGATCGTGGACTCTTTCATCATAGCATAACGCTCGTATCTTAAGAAGGGGGAATTCGAACGCTTTTACGGAATCACGAGCCGCATTTCCCTCCATTCCCCTTCGCCTAACTCCACGATGGCTCCCGTCTTATCCGAATCCGGATCGTACAACGCACCCGAAATTTTCCACGGCTGACGCAGGATTTGAAATGGAATGAATTCCATGCGGCTGCCATCGACGGCAATCTCCAATTTGGCCGACAGCTCCAGCGCCTGCTCCATCATTTGTTTGGCCGTCGAGCCGTGGTAAGAGCGCCAATCCCGTGTCCACATGACAGGAATCCGGTTCAAATCGGGAATGATCGACGATGGATCCGGCAGGGTGTCATCAGGTTCAAGTGCAAGCTCGCTTTGTGCCGGGCGGATCAATCCGCAGGAGGGACGGCTGCGATTCCCCCACTGCATAGGGTAACGGTCATCTCCATCAGGGCCCGCAAGCTCCGCATCCTCTTCCGGAGGAGCCTCAGCAGAGCGCAGCGACTCGTTCTGGCCCGCCCTGTCCACCTCCTTGCCCCATTGGCATAAGGCAGCTTGCACGTTCTCCGGCATTCCCACGGCTGCATGTTTCGTGAAAAAGGCCACGATTCCCTCGGGGTCCATTCCGGCTTTTGCCGCCTGCATCACCGAATCCCTTGTCAGGCGATAGACCGTCATCACATCATCCAAAATCCGATCCGTGCAGCAAGCAGCTTGAAACTTAACGGAATTCGGCACATCGGGCGGTATCAATATGTCAAAATCCGGCTGAATAAACAGACCCGATGATCCGGTATCAGCGCCTTCGCTTCCATTCAGCAAGGAGGAGGGAGCCACGCGCCAGCGGAATAGGAATTGACCATCGTCATCGATGCCCAAATCGGTGTAACCGCAGCCGGTTAATAACCGGAGCCATGAAGCGGCTTCCTCCGGCAATAATTCTTTTCCGGTGGATGCCCCTCCTTCCAAAGGCTCTGAGACTGCAGCGGGCATCTGCCGGGCGCGGTACCACACCCCGCCGGACAGCGACGAGTGACATATCCGCCAAGTCCAATGCTGAAACCCGGCCGAGTTCGGAATGTAGCGTTCCATCATGTGAAGAAGGACGAACCTGTCCATCGCTTCCCGGGAGAGCATAAGCCAACGCCGCAATGCTGTACGGTTCAGCTTGAGCTCCCCCTGATCGGCAGCGACCAGCTCAAACGTAAACAGCAGATCCAAAACCATCGCCACATGTGGAGGGTACGCATCCGCATGATCATAGTGAAGGGAAAGCCCTTCGACATCGTATGGCGTTAAGGCGATCTCGCCCCCCAGTTTCTGAATATATTTCTTATGCAAAATCCCTTTTGTGGTCAACGATACCCGGTTTTTGGCCATATATGCGAGAACATTGAACATATCGATCGCTACGCCGCTTCTTGCTTCCTGCTGAAGCCTCACGGATGCAGGAGGGATGGAGCTTGTTTCAAGTGACTCCACAGGACCGCAGCCTTCTTGGAGGATCTGCAGCTTGTCAAAAGGAATGAAATACAGCCGCTCGCCCCACCCCCGCTTGACCGCTCGCACCCATCCCTGTTGTCTCAAGGAGATGATGGCAAGCTGCACCTCCACGCCGCTCAATCGAGGAAATCGCAATGAGCGCAGCTTGTCGTCATCGAAACCCTGCCCGGCAAAGCGGGACCAGATATGATGGAGGACCGTTCGCTCCTTCGGAAGAAGCCGTTCCAGGCTCATCGTGTCCGCCATGTCCTGCTGTCTCGTCATCTCCACGAGACCTCCTTCCCGTCGGGATGCTGATAAGAGCGGGTATTTCGCCTCGCGATCAGATCCAGGGAAGCCGTCGGCTGCTTTGCATGTATCGCGTGATATTCATACCCCTGCTCAATCAGAAACAGCTGTCGCCGGATCGCAAAGATCTCCTCCCGGCTGTCCTCCGTTACCAATGCATAAAAATAACCCCGATTCTCCCCTGTCTTGGGCCGCAGCAAACGTCCAAGCCGCTGCGCTTCCTCCTGCCGCGAGCCGTAGCTGCCCGAAACCTCAATCGCTACGGAAGCATCGGGCAGATCGACCGCGAAGTTTGCCACTTTCGATACGACAAGCACGCGTACGTTTCCTTCCCGGAAGGCGTTATACCATTCGTTACGCTGATCCTGGGTCATTTGTCCCGTGATGAGCGGGGCCTGCAGCTCCCTGGAAATGGCATGGAGCTGATCCAGGTATTGTCCAATGATGAGCGTCTGGGCATCCTTGTGGACATCCACGAGCTGCCGAATCACATCAAGCTTGGAGGGATTCTCGGCAGCAAGCCGATATTGCTCCCTTTTGCCTGCCGTTTCGCAGGCTTCTCTGATCTCGTCCGGCAGCGGCACCTTAATCTCCGTGCAGGTCACCGAAGCAATCCACCCTTGTGCCTCAAGCCTTTTCCACGGCATTTCATATCGCTTGGGACCGATCAGGGAGAACACGTCGCTCTCCCTTCCATCCTCGCGAACCAAAGTGGCGGTCAGGCCAAGCCTGCGGGTCGCCTGGATGTCGGCCGTCGCGCGGAATACCGGAGCGGGTAGAAGATGGACCTCGTCATAAATGATCAAGCCCCAGCGCCGTTCATTAAACAGCTTCATATGCTGCTGCTCCTCCCCCTTGCCCTGCCGGTGGGTCAAGATGTGGTAGGTAGCGACTGTCACCGGCCTGACCTGTTTGCGCTGACCGGAGTATTCGCCGATTTCATCCACGGACAGCGTCGTTTTCTGCATCAGCTCGGCGATCCACTGCCTTACCGACGTGGTATTGGAAGTGAGGATCAGCGTCTCGCACTGCAGCTCGCGCATGGCTGCGATGCCAATGACCGTTTTCCCTGCGCCGCATGGCAGGACCAGCACTCCATTGCCGCCTTCGCCGCCAATATCCCTGAAGGAGTCGACAGCCTTCTGTTGATAGTCGCGAAGCACGAAGCGCAGATCGTTGGATCCGCCGTTCGAATCTTCAAGGCGCCCGCTGCCCGATTTCTCTCCCCGCCAAAGAATGTTCAGGTATTGCCCGTCCATATATCCCGCGAGGTCCAGCACAGGATAGCCGAGCCGGGTCATCTCCTGCTTTAACACGCCGCGGCGGTCCGAAGGCACCTCCGCTTCCTTCGGCGAAATCAACCGGACGCCGATTTCCCTCAGGGAGCGATGGGACGTCAGCTCCTGCATCAGGGCTTCCTCATTGCCGGATAACAGCAATGCACGATCAAGCGTTGGATGCGGGAGCAGCGACAGCTGCCCGTAACGCCCAACGAGCTGGCGAATCTCTTCCAGCAGGGAGGCCGGCACGTCCCAACGCGACAACGACTGGAGGCTCGAGCAAATCGCTTCAGCCGTCATGCCTCCAGAAGCGGCGTTCCATAAAGATAAAGGGGTCAGGCGATATGTATGAAATGATGCGGGACTTTTGATCAAATCCGCATATTGGGCAAGCTGCTCGCGCGCAGCCTCCGCATCCGCATGGGCGGTTTCAAGAAGTATGGTCCGATCGCGCTGGACGATGCAAGGCTTGTTGTGCACCCTTATTCCTCCTCGTGACATTCGGTCATCTTAAAAAAAAGAAGTCCACATCCATGTCCTGGATCTGAACTTCCCCTATGATCAATAGGATTTCCAAATAACGAGCGTTCATGCGCGAAGATTGCGATTTTGTGAAAGTCTATTCCCCGTTCTGGTAACTCGACACCATCTCGACCAGCAGCTTCGCCCCGTAGCGCATCGCATCTTCATCAAAGTCGAACATCGGATGATGATGCGGATAAATCGCCCCTTTGTCGGGGTTGCCGGCTCCAACGAAAATGAAGCAGCCCGGAATTTCCTTCAAGTAATAAGCGAAATCCTCTGCCGGCATCAGTTTGGGCGAAACGGTGACCTGATCCGCATCGAACACCTTGGGTGCCGTACGGAAAAATCGTGCGGTTTCGGCTTCATCGTTCACCACGGGAGGGTAGCCGACGAGATATCGAATCGCCGCCTTTGTGCCGTAGGTTTCGGAAACCGTCCGGGTCATATGCTCGATCCGCTCCCGGATCAATGTCCGGGTAGGTTCGTCAAATGTGCGCACCGTCCCCGTGATCCGGCAGGAGGAGGCTATGACGTTTTGCGCCGTTCCGGCTTGCATCGTCCCTACCGTAACGACGGCAGGCTGCAGCGGATCCACGGTGCGGCTTACGATGGTTTGAAGCTGCATGACAAGCGCAGCCCCCGCAACCAGGGCATCGGCCGTCACATGCGGCATGCCGCCATGCCCCCCGCGCCCCGTAATGTCAATGAAAAACTCATCCGCCGCCGCCATCAGCGGACCCGGCGCGCTCGCTGCGGTGCCGACAGGTAACGGCGTCCACAGGTGCAGACCGTAGACAACGTCGGCCCCATCGAGCGCCCCGTCCTTGATCATCTCCACCGCACCGCCGGGGCATACTTCTTCCGCCGGCTGGAACATAAAACGAATCTCCCCCTGAATTTCTTCTGGGAACGTGCTGTAATATGCGGCGGCTCCAAGCAGCATGGAGGCATGCCCGTCATGCCCGCAAGCGTGCATCACTCCCTGCACCCTCGATTTGTATTCGCAGCTCTTGCCGTCCTCGATCGGCAGTGCATCCATGTCGGACCGCAGCACAACCGTCCTGCCGGGTTTATCCCCTTTTAACGTCCCTATAACTCCATGCCCGCCAACACCGGTCTTGACCACAAGGCCGAGCTCCTGCAGCCGGGCTGCTATAAATCCCGAAGTTTCCTTCTCCTGGAACGAAAGCTCCGGGTGCATATGTAAATGACGCCGCCACTCCACCATCCGTGGATACCATTGATCCCAAAATGTTTCCTTCATCAAGTTCATCATCCTTCCCCCGCTATTGGCGGCTCAATCGATCGCAAGAAAGCCGTGGAGTTTGCTCAGCAGCAGTCCGTGCCCAACCATGGCATCCATCCGGCCGCCCTCCTTGATCCTGCGATATACATCCCTGAGCGGGACCCACACCGCTCTAACGTCCTCGTCTTCCTCTTGATTCGACTCCCGGCTCTCGGACACCTTCAAATCGTCGGTGAAATAAAAATAAACGTTCCGGTTGGCCAGAGAAGCCATCGGATAAGCACTGCCCATGTAGGACAAGTCCTTGCACTGCACGCCAGCCTCTTCCTCAAGCTCCCGCTTAACGGCAAGCGTGCGTTCCTCGCCGGGCTTCACCGTTCCGCCGGGAAGCTCCCATGTGATCTCATTCACCGCTTCCCGATGCTGGCATACCAGAAGTAGGCACCCTTGATGGACGGCCACAACCGCTGCCGAATCCGGAATCCGGTCGATCACGACGATTTCCTTCTGTCCGTTTTCTTCCACTGCATAATACTCCGTGCGGTAAACGACGCGGTTCATAGGCCGTATCCACCCTTCGCTTGAATTGAAGTCCTATGAATATATAACCACCAGGATGGAAAGCGTACATTTCACAGCGTTTTCACTTGCATTTATTTTAACAGAAAAGAAGAATGCTTGCCGTTATCAAAATCTTATCTGGATAAATGGTCTCAATTGAAGCGTGACGGGCGGTACAGGCTTGCACAAGTTCTTGAAACATACTATCATATTAAAGAACTTTGCAAGGACTATTAAGGGGGTTACGACCACATGATTTTCGAAAATACAGGCTTGGACGGATTGCACAGCGATTTAGCTTACCTCGATGAATGTGCCGAGAAAGTAGGCTTC
Source organism: Paenibacillus sp. HGF5 (assembly GCF_000204455.1). NCBI lineage: Bacteria > Bacillati > Bacillota > Bacilli > Caryophanales > Paenibacillaceae > Paenibacillus > Paenibacillus sp. HGF5. Next base: position 12,115 of record NZ_AEXS01000017.1, read on the forward strand.
ATTCGTTGGCAGTGGGAATATTACCGCGCTACATACGACTTGAAAATCGAAGATAAAAAAAATCAGGCTGAATACTTCCTGCGCATTAACACCCGCGCTGTTGAAGGCAAGCTGGAGAAACCGGACACCATCCTCAAAATCGAAGCGGTATACCTGGGCAAAGCCACGTTCCCGCACGGTCTCGAGTATGAATCCATGGCTCCGCAGCCCGTCATGAATGTGGCCACCAAGAAGCTTCAAGAGCTCAAAGCTCTTCTGGAAGCGTAAGGTCGAACACGATGAATACGACCAAACCTCAGCCGAAGAGAGGGACGCCTGATTTTCAACTGCTGATCCTTACCTTGCTGTTGGTGGGATTCGGACTGATCATGGTGTTCAGTTCCAGCTCCAGCTTGGCCGTTTTCAATGAAAAATTCAATAACGATCCGCTACACTTCACGAAGCGGCAAGCCGCGTTTGCGGTTCTGGGCACGTTTGTCATGTTTGTGGCCATGAACATCAACTATAAGAAATACAAGAAGCTATTCATACCGGTGTTTTTTCTAACCTTGATGCTGCTGATTCTTGTGGTGATTATCGGTTCCGCAACCAACGGCGCCACGAGCTGGTTTAATTTGGGGAAATTCGGCATCCAGCCGACCGAACTGGCCAAAATCGCGACGATCGTCTATCTGGCAGCGCTGATCACCAAAAAAGGGGAACGAATCCGTCAATGGAAGGGCGGTTTCTTCCCCGTACTCATTATTGTAGGAATCGTAGCGGGCCTGATCATGCTTCAGCCGGACCTGGGCTCCTGCTTTATCCTCGTGGCTACCAGCGGGCTGTTGATCTATGCGGGGGGCGCCAGCCTTAAGCATATTCTCGGCTGTATCTCGCTTGTTGCGCTTGGCCTGGTGCTCACGCTCGGCGTCGGATCGCTCTTTAACTCCGGCGGAGATCAGGAGCAGGCCTCCAAGAACTACAAGATGGGACGAATCGAGGCATTCATGGACCCGTTCCATGACGAATCGGACACGGGCTACAATCTGGTCCAATCGCTGATTGCCATCGGCCAGGGCGGCGTCACCGGAGCGGGTTACGGGGAGAGCGTGCAGAAGCTGCATTATCTGCCGAATCCGTACAACGATTTCATCTTCTCGGTCATCGGCGAAGAATTCGGTTTTATCGGAACCGCGATATTCCTGCTGCTCTATTTATACTTCATCCTGCGGGGGATCATCGTGTCGCTTCGCTGCTCGGATCCGTTCGGAACCTTGACCGGCGTCGGCATCATGGGACTTATCGCCATTCAGGCCTTCATCAACATCGGCGGGGTGACCAATACCATTCCGATAACGGGCGTTACCCTCCCGTTCATCAGTTACGGCGGATCCTCGCTGCTGGTCATGATGCTGAGCATGGGCATCGTGCTTAGCATATCCAGGGACAGCAACCGTCCGATGAAAGAGGAGCAGGTTAAATCCGTAATTAAAAAAGACTACCGGGCAACCGTGTAGTCTTTTTTGTCCATTTTTTTCATCATTAGCGGGGCTGATCCCCCAAGGTTCGTCTTATTTGGCTCGAAGCTGAATATCGTCGATTTCGTCGTCTTTGAAAGCTACACCTTCGACCTTCACGTTGACCTCAACCACACGAAGCCCTGTCATGCTCTCGACAGCTTCGCGGACGTTCTGTTGAAGCATGCGGCACACTTCATGTATAGGCGTCTCGTAAAGCACGATAATCCGCAGGTCGATCGCTGCCTCCAGCTGCCCTACTTCTACCGTAACACCCTTCTGCACATTTTTGCCGCTCAGCCGCTTCGCCCAGCCCTCGGACAATCCACCGGACATGGCTGCAATACCTGGGGTTTCCAAGGCAGCCAATCCAGCAATTTTCGAGACGACATCATCCGATATTCGAATCAAACCGTTATCCAGTTGAAGTTGTTCCGTCATGCCATTTCCTCCTTCACCTCATTATCCGTTATTGTAAATGGTAACGGGCCTAAAAAGCAAATGCTCGCTTCTGAAAAGAACGATAATTTTTCGAAAAATTTGGGTATATTGTAAAAAGCGATACGAGAATCGTCGTTTTCGCTCGCAAGTACTCATCAGTACATAAACCATAAGGTAGGTGTCGGTTATGAAGAAATGGCTCAATCCCGCGCTTCTGATCTTTACCTTTTTGCTTAGTGCGCTGGGACATTTTGCGAATTGGAACTTCACGCTCCAGTTCATTCTGTCTGCCATCGCGGTTATTTTTGTCGCCGGTTTTCTCGGCAAAGCAACGGAAAGCGTCGCGCATTACGCCGGCCAACGGCTCGGGGGATTCCTGAACGCTACCTTCGGCAACGCGGCAGAGCTGATCATCGCCATCCTGCTGATTAAGGAAGGTTTGTACGATATGGTGAAAGCCAGCATCACCGGCTCCATTATCGGCAACCTGCTGCTCGTTCTCGGGCTCAGCCTGTTTGCCGGGGGCCTCAAGTTTAAAATCCAGAAATACAATGTGACGCTGGCAGGTCTGAATGGATCCCTGATGACGCTGGCCATCATCGCCCTGTTCATCCCTGCGGTCTTTCTGAATACCCACTCCATTACGGAGGGTGAAACCAAGACGCTCAGCCTCATTGTGGCGGGAATTCTGATCGTGGCCTACATCGCATGGCTTGGATTCTCGATGATCACCCATAAAAATTATTTGGCGGATGTCAGCGACGATCACGACCAGGATGCGCTTCCGCACGAGCACGGTCCCACTTGGTCCAAGAAGCGCTCGATTCTGTACCTTGTCATCGCCACCGTGATGGTTGCGTTTGTCAGCGAATGGCTTGTCGAGGTGCTTGAGCCCATCAGTCACGAATATGGCCTCAGCGAGCTGTTTATCGGGGCCTTCCTGGTAGCGATTATCGGCAACGCCGCAGAGCATAGTGCAGCCATCATGCTTGCGATGAAGAACAAAATCGGCGCGGCCGTTGAAATTGCCGTCGGCAGCAGCCTGCAGATCGCCCTGTTCGTTGCTCCCGTGCTTGTGTTCATCAGCTTTTTCCTTGGGGATACGATGGATCTCGTGTTCACCACGCTGGAGCTGGTCGCCATCGGCGTCGCCGTATTCATTGCCAGGTCCATTACGCAGGACGGCGCCTCCAACTGGTATGAAGGCCTGCTGCTGCTCGCCGTATACGTCATACTGGGCGTCTCCTTCTTCCTCGTATAAGCCTTGTACACGGTGCTTGCCTCGGATCGAAATCTAATCGTGCAGCAAGAAAAAAACGCATGTCGCGGGAGCGCGACATGCGTTTCTCTATGTATGCGCCTGTACGAGTACAGGCTATTTGGATTGATTCATGGCTTCGTACAGGACCGCTAGATTGCGTTCAAGCTTGCTGATCAGCTGCTTTCCCGTACTTTCCGGAAGAAGCCCGGCCCGCACCGCGAAATCAACCTCTTTTGAAAAACCGTACATTTGGGTATCCAGCACTTCCTCATAGAGAGGGCAATAACGGGTCGCCAGATTCTCCATCTGTACTTCAATAAGCTTTAGGATTTTATCTGCATCTTCATGAAGAAGACTGATCGCTTTGAGATTCAGCTGTTCCTGTAAATCAGATGAAGTCATGATCTTCCCCCCTATGTCAAAAATCACAGCACAGTTACTATCTTTAATATTAGTCGAAATCGTTTCTCAATACAAGGACCTGAACAAAATAGACCCCTTCTCTACGAAAAAACACCCTTCCATTGATTGAAAGGGTGTTTTTGGCGAATGTTATTCAGCCACGACGGATACGTTCAAGCCATGCTTGGTGAATACGTCGATCATTGCTTTTTTAGCTTCATCGGCATCAGGACCATGTACATGCAGTTCATAGCTTTGGCTGTTGACAAGCGTTGTGAACAGACCCAGGATGCTCTTAACATCAATGTACTTGTTCTCCGCCTGCAAAACGATGGAGGATGTGAACTGGCTGGCTGTTTGCGAAATTTCTACGATAGATTGATTGTTATTGGACATACGAATCCCTCCGTAACTTTAGGATCTGAATAAAGCTCATCACTGCACCTTCATGATACATTGAATCCGTTTTCTTATGCAACATTTTTTCCAATCTATTTAAGATTTTCCGGATTTAATGCTTCCAGTTCTGGAATAACGAATATGCCATCCTTGCGGATCAGGCGATCATCAAAGTAGATTTCCCCGCCGCCGTATTCCGGCCGCTGGATCAAAACAAGATCCCAGTGAATGGAGGATCGATTGCCGTTGTCTGTTACATCATATGCTTGGCCTGGCGTAAAATGCAGGCTTCCTGCAATTTTCTCATCGAAAAGAATATCCTTCATCGGCGTCAAAATGTACGGGTTGAAGCCGATGGCAAATTCGCCGATGTACCGCGCACCCTCATCCGAATCCAGGATCTCGTTCAGCCGCTTCGTGTCGCTCCCTGTTGCTTCGACGATTTTCCCGTTTTCAAAGCGGAATTTAATATTTTCGAAGGTGACTCCATTGTAAAGAGTCGGTGTGTTGTATGCGATCGTCCCGTTAACCGAGTTGCGAACGGGCGCGGTGTACACCTCGCCATCCGGAATGTTCTTCTGGCCGGAGCACTTTTCCGCGCCGATGTTTTTGATCGAGAAGCTGAGGTCCGTTCCCGGTCCCACGATGCGAACCTTGTCGGTATTCCTCATCAGCTCGGCCAAAGGATCCTGGGCGCGGTCCATTTTGGAGTAATCCAGATTGCACACATCGAAGTAGAAATCCTCAAAGGCCTCCGTACTGGTGTTGGCAAGCTGCGCCATGCTGGCGTTCGGGTAACGGAGAACCACCCATTTGGTGCGCTTCACGCGCTCTTCGCTATGTACGGGATGCGAGTAAAGGGCATTGTACAGCTTCATGTTCTCTTCGGGCACGTCAGCCATATCGTTGACGTTCTCGCCTGCGCGAATGCCGATGTAACAATCCATTTTTTTCATGCGTTCAAGATCCAGCTCTGCCCACAGCTCAAGCTGCTCTTTATTTGCGTTCTTCAACATCGCGCGCTGCACCGTACGATCCGTCAATTGCACGAACGGACGGCCGCCTCCCTTCGAGACCTCCTCGATAATGGCATTCAGCAGATCGCGCTCCGATCCGATCATTTCGATGAGCACATTTTCCCCTGGCTGCATATCCACGGAGTAGTTCACGAGATTCTGAGCCAACTTTTGAATTCTGGGATCACGCATATGTTTTATCCTCCTTATGATGACTGTTCCCTATTGTATAAATTGAACAGCGGTAAATTTATTTTATTGTAGCACGCCGGGCAGCCTCGCGTCAGCGCTCATCGTGAAAAAATTTTTAATGGCTCAATAACCGGTAAACGTAACATCCGACAGCAGTGTTTCGGTACGTGTTTTGCCTTGTTCGTCCACAAAGGATACCCTGCGCTCCATGGTCATCTTGGTAGGCAGCTGGCTTTTTCTGTTAATGGTTACATGACAGACCGAAACAGCATCTGCCTCATTCAGCATGTTTTTCATTTCATGGTAGTCCCTTTCCCAGATTTCCTTCAGCCGCTTGCGAACCTTCGGATCGTCGCTGTATAACGGGTCGTCTTTGCGTTCAATCCGCTCAGCCAACGCCTTCATCTGCTCATCCAGCGACTCCTGCACCATATGGGCAGCCGCCTCGGGCGAAAGCTCGACACGCAGCACCTTCGTTCCTCTTGCGGCCCCCAGTTCCTGGGTAACGGTCTTCTCCGACTTGCCCATGTACTCCAGCAATTCCAGCGGATTTAACCGGCTCATCCACATTCCCCCGGCATGCTCCGACGAAAGCGTGCTCCACTTGCCATCCTTACGCTTGAGCGTCACGGTAAGTTCATTCGATTTATATGCCGATTCGGCAGACATCTTGTCATTCCGTATGACGGTGCTTCTCTCTTTAGAAGATAAGGTCAGGTCGGAATGATGCCGCAGATTCCCTTCAAACGCCAAGCTTTCCTCAAACGGTCCTGTTTCTCCGCTCCGAATCGCCGTTTCTCCTCGAAAAGAGAAATTATCGATGCCGGACAGCCCCGATAAAGCACGGTTAAACGCTTCTTCGGCAGTCAGCTGATCCTGCCAGGCGCATCCGGTTAATCCAAAAATGAATACCATCATTGCGATAACGCTTCGTAACCTTCTGTTTCGCATAATCATCAGCCTCTCGTTGATCTTGCTATTAGGCTATCCGCGGCCCCTTACATTATGCAGATGACAGAAAAAACCCTGCAGCCTCTCTTAGCTGCAGGGTATCTAATCCATTCCGATCTCGGCTTCGGCCCTCTCCACGACGATCCGGTTGCGACCGCCATTCTTGGCTTCGTAGAGCGCCATATCCGCCCGATAGAAGAGCGACTCCACGCTGATCTTGTCGTTGGTCCAGTTCCACTCGGAAATCCCGCACGACACCGTTACGCGCGGATCGGTCTCTTCGGCCACCCGTAAGCGAATCCGTTCGGCCACCTGCACCGCCTGCTGAATGCCGAGTCCCGGCAGATACACCGCAAGCTCCTCACCGCCCCAACGGGCCGGAATATCGCTGTGACGAATGGTTGTTTTTACGATGCTGCTGACCTGCTTCAGAATCTTGTCACCACGCTGGTGCCCGAACGTGTCGTTGACCTGCTTGAATTCGTCGATATCCACCACGATGAGCGAGCCGCAAAAATCACGGTTCTGGCATTCATGGATTATTTCATCCAGATAATGTCTGGCATACAGTTCGGTCAGCATATCCCGGTTAGCCATTCTTCTCACTTCCGCATGCAGAAAGGCATTCCCGATCGCCAAGCCGATATGGCTTGTCAAGGCTTGAAGCAGCCGATAGCTGTCGTACGAGAAATAATGCCGCTTCGCATGGGTGAGCAGGACGACGCCCCTCACCTCGCCGTTAACCATTAGCGGAGTAGCAATCATCGAGCTGGACCGCGTGCTCTCCATCAGCCTGGATTCTGCCGGACGCTCTTCCTGATAGTCTGACAGAATGAGCGGCTCCTTCGAATGATAGACGAGGCCCCCCAGGCCGTAGTCCTTCTCGAAGACCTCCTTGGCCAGCCACTCGGCGTTGCAGGATACCACCTCTAGCCCGCCAAGCTCCTCGTTATGGATCAGAATACAGCAGTAATCCGCTTCAAGGATCTTGAGCAGCTCATGATTGGCGAATTGAAATATCTCCGCCAAATGCAAGCTTTTGTTCAGCCGCTGGGTCAGCTCATTAATCATGCGGAGCTCATGAATCATCAGGTTGGATTGCTCGTACAGTTTGGCGTTCTCGAAGGCGGTGCCTGCGGCATCGGCCATCATCCCCAGCAGCTCCAGATCCATATCGGGCAGTTCCGACTTGTCCACTTCAACGTGAAGCACCCCATAGACGCCCTGCTTGCCTCCCATGGGAATCCCGATTTCCACCAGCGTGTCGGGTTCTTCATGCTCATGAATCGTCAGGGAACCTTCCATAAAGGTGCGCACATAAACCTCTTCCTGCCAATGATGGAGCAGCAGCGGACGCACGAGCGGATGAACGCTTTCATGGTCCTGTGACATAAACAATTCGACCTTCGCCTTGGGATACAGGGCCAGGACGCTATCAATGGCCTCCACCAGCACGCTGTCCACATTGATCTGCACATGCATCCGCTTCACGTACTGAAACAAGATGGAACGCCTCTGCACTTCACGTTCGGCTTGGCGGTGGACCTTCTCCAGGTCATCCGCAAAGATGTACTCCATCTGGCGATAGAAGCAGGAACGGAAGAGCAATGCGTAAGTTTCCGTCAGCATGAGCGACTGCTCCGGCTCCATCCTCCCCGAGGCAACGCTGACCATCACCGCAAAAAAATCGCCATGGACGCGCGTGAACAGCGGGACAGCGCACAGCACCATTCCCTCAAGCGAACCCTTGCCCATGCCTTGGGCGGCTTCTTTCGAACGGAGCGTATGCGTCAGCGTCTCATCCTCGCTTGCATGAACGTTTTCCGTTATTTCGGGTGCCCCTGTCAGCCAAGCTCCCTCATGAGAAAGAAGGGCCCAGCTGAATTTCCGCATCGCCTGCGTGCCAGCGCTTTCTCTTAGCCACTCCAGATAGCTGTCTGATATGAGAGGCTGAATATAAGGGAAATCATGAGGTGTAATATCCAAGCCCTGAAGCCATAGACGAGGCTCGTTTCCAGGAATTGGCCCGGCATCATTGAACATGACCGCAGAACCGGGAGAGCTTTCATACACTTTCCGTTGTTCTTCTGACATATTGGGCGCTCCTTTGCACCATTATAAAAGGCCTATCCAAGACTGGCGTTCCGATTCATAATGTAAGGATCCATTCGGCTGCCGCATGGCGGCAACCCGGCTGTTCAACATGTTGGGGAATGATAATCACCAAAAAACACTACGATATGTAACTAGATAATTGCTACTACTTATTCCAATATCATATTACTCTTTTCTACCCACTTTTGCATCAGAATTTATGCGTTTTTCACAATAATTTTAGGTCCATGGTCCTATCGACAAAATTAGACAAAAACCAAGTTATAGTAAGTTGCAGGTTGAACTTGACTTTATATCATTACTTCATATAATATTTATTGTTGAGTAAGAATGCAATGCATTCGATGAATTTGGGCGGGTTGTGTCACCCTCACGTTATTTGTTACTGACAGGACAGCGGCTGAACTTTCCTGGCAGATCTTCCGGAAGATGACGGATAGAGCAAACAAATACGGCGCAAATAGAGCCCTAATGAAACTTTAATTAAAAAGGAGTCTATATAACATGGCACGTTACACCGGTCCTAAATTTAAATTAAGCCGTCGTCTGGGAATCTCCCTGAGCGGTACAGGTAAAGAATTGGCAAAGCGCCCTTTCCCTCCAGGTCAGCATGGTCCTAACCAACGGAGAAAAGTAAGCAACTACGGTATGCAGCTTCAAGAAAAGCAAAAGCTGCGTCACATGTACGGCTTGGGCGAGAAGCAATTCCGCACCCTGTTTAACAAGGCTACCAGCATGAAAGGTATCGCGGGTGAGAACTTCATGTTCCTGCTTGAGAGCCGTCTGGACAACCTGGTTTACCGTCTTGGCTTCAGCAACTCCCGTGCGGGCGCTCGTCAATTGGTAGCTCACGGTCACGTGACTGTGAACGGCAAGAAAGTCGATATCGCTTCTTACGCTGTAAGCACTGGCGATGTAATCGGCCTTCGTGAAAGAAGCCGCAGCCTCTCTTCCATCAAGGAAGCTTTGGCTAACCGCGTGCATCTTCCAGCTTACCTCGAGTTTGACGAAGCAGCAATGGAAGGGAAATACATCCGTCTTCCAGAACGTTCCGAGCTTTCCCAAGACATCGACGAGAAACAAATCGTCGAATTCTACAACCGTTAAGATTCATTCGGAACCCAAAAAACCTGAAGGCCCCGGCCTTCAGGTTTTTTTGTCGGTCGCGGCTCTCTCCGAATCAAAAGGCTCCGCCATAAACCAAGGGCCTTCAAAGCTTTTTTCCCCTATGAACTTGGCGTCATGTGTATTGAACCCTCCCCAAAAAAGTCATTCTTCCTCAAAAAAGGACACGCTATATAGGTACACATGATTCAAAACCTTCGATTTATGCTATAATAGGTGCGTTAAAAGGAGGAGTATACATTCATGGTTGAGGAGAAAAAACAAGAGCCTGAACAACAGAAAAAACCGCGAAAACGGTCCTTTCTGCGGGTGCTGGGATCCGTCATCGGATGGCTCTTTGTGGTAGGTCTGATGGGCGTTTTGTTCGCCGGAGGAGCCGTAGCCGGTTATGTAACCTCTATTGTTGAGAATGAGCCGGTAAGATCGCGTGCCCTCATCGAGAACACGGTGAACGATAATGCCATAACGGGCTTTGCCTACTTCGCGGATGGCTCACCGATCGGACAGCTTAGAACCGAAGAAGACAGACGACCTGTGGAGTTCAAGGAGATTCCCCAGCTTGTTAAAGATGCCGTCGTATCCATAGAAGACAACCGTTTTTATACACATAAGGGTGTTGACATAAAAGGTACCGCTCGCGCCGTGAAGGAACGCGTGTTGAATGAGCCGGTTCAAACCGGCGGCAGCACATTGACGCAGCAGCTGGCCAGGCTTACTTTTTTAAGTCGTGACAAAACGGATAACCGTAAGGTAAAAGAAATGCTGCTGGCGATGCGGATGGAGCGCTTCTTAAGTAAAGACCAGATTTTGACGGCCTACTTGAACAAGGTTCCATACGGCAACGGCTCGAGCGGATACCAGCTGTTCGGGATCAAGGCAGCGGCAAGAGGAATATTCAACATCAACAATCTGAATGATCTGAATGTGGCCCAAGCTGCATACTTGGCAGGTCTTCCGCAGCTGCCTTCCTCCTACTCGGCCTTCAACGGCAAAGGAGAATTTGATGAGAAATCGTTCAACCGGGCCATAAACCGCCAGCACCGCGTGCTGGCAAGCATGCTGGATGAAGGTAAAATAACGCAAGCCGAATACGATGAGGCCAAAGCATTCGATATCAAAGAATCGCTGGCTCCTCGCACGCAGAAAGCCTATGTGACTTATCCTTATCTCATGATGGAAGTCGAACGTCAAGCATCGAACATTCTGATGCAGCTAAGCCAGGAAGCTGAAGAGAACGCAAAAGGCAAGCAAGCGAACTCCGATCTGATGGATGCTTCCCGTGCTCAGCTGAGCACCGGCGGTTACCGCGTGTACACCACCATCGACCGGACGCTCTACAAGACCATGCGTTCCATTGCAGAGGATGACAGCAACTACTTGCCTGACAGCGCCGAAAAAGGAATGGAGCAAACCGCCGCGATGATGATCGACAACAAAACCGGCGCCATTCTCGGTATGATTGAGGGCAGGGATTTCAACACGGAACAAATGAATTATGCTACGCAAATGAAACGGCAGCCCGGATCTGCCATGAAGCCTATTGCCGCCTACTTACCGGCACTTGATACGGGGGCGATTCAGCCTGCCAGCGTGGTGGACGATTCACCGATCATCTTAAAGGACTACAGCAAAGTATTCCATATCCCTAAAAACTCGTACACCGGGTACAGAGGATTGATGACGGCAAGACAGGCGCTGAACGATTCGACCAATACGGTGGCACTCAAGCTGTTTAACAACACGGTCGGCATTGAGAAGGCCTGGGAGTTTTCCAAGAAGCTGGGCATCACTACCTTGGAGGAAGACGATTATAATGCTTCAACCGGCGTACTGGGCGGATTGCATTACGGCGTGACCGTGGAAGAGCTGACGAATGCCTACAGTTCCATCGGCAATCAAGGCAAATTCACGGATGCATTCATGATCGAGAAAATCGTGGACTCCAAAGGCAATATTGTTTACAAACACGAAGTAAAACCGGAGCAGGTATTCTCCGAGCAGACAGCGTATCTCATGACGGATATGCTGCGTACCGTCATTACGAACGGAACCGCCAGCAAGGTCCGGGATACGTACAAGAAATTCAATGAGGTTCCCGTCGTGGGTAAAACCGGCTCCACCCAGAACTACGGGGATGTTTGGTTCATGGGATACTCGCCGGATGTTACGCTTGGCGTATGGGTCGGATACAAGGAGCAAAAAAATACGCTTGTTGGCGATCAGCGCAAGCACGCCCAGGCCATCTGGGCCAGAATCATGAACGAAGCGACGGACGTTAAGCCGGAGCTGTTCCCAACCAAAACGTTCGAAAAGCCGGAAGGCATAACGTCCAAGACGGTCTCCGCTTACAGCGGCAAGCTGCCGACTTCCTTAACGGATAAATTCGTAACGGATCTGTTCAACGCGAAGTTCGTGCCTACCGAAAGCGATGACGGCATCGCCAAAGCAAAATACATTACCTATCGTGGCGTAAATTATATTCCACAGGAAGCAACGCCTTTGGATATGTTGAGAGAACAAATCGTAATCAAGCGCGAAAAGCCGATTGACGAGCTGATTGTGGAACTCCAGAACGCCTTGAAGGTTATGAAAGGTGAAAAGAAAGCGCTGGAATCCTATCTCCCGCAGGATGCGAAAAAAGGAATGCCAAGCAAGGTCGACCCGAGAACGGACGACGGCAAGGCTCCTACTCCACCGAAAAACGTACACTATTCGGTGGGCAGCGGCTCCATCAGCTTTAATGCCAGCGGATCGCCTGATGTTGTCGGATACCGGCTCTTTAAGTCCGTGAACGGCAGCCCGTACACTCATCAAGGTCAGGTCATTCTTGGCGACGAGAGCCTTGTCTTCTCAGGTCTTGGAGCTGACGGTGTATTTACGACCTATTACGTCGTCGCCGTTGACGTAGCCGGCAAGACGTCTGAGCCAAGCGCTATTGTGGGCGGCACAACATCGGGATTCCCATTACCGGGCGACACTGAAACGAACCCGGATGACACCATCGATCAGCCAGATGACGGCATCACCGAGGAAGAGCCCGATATCGATCCCGGATTTGGGAATGAAGGCGCCACGACTGTACCGTCTGCACCAGGCCAGCCGACACTCACAGCTACTCCGGAGGGTTTCCAGGCCACTTGGAGCGGAAACGCCCCAGAAGAAGAGGTCATGGTCTACAATATCTATATCAGCCCGAACAGTGACGGGAACTACCAGATTCTGGGCTCCAGCAAGAGCACGGAGTTCTACTACACCTCGGGCAACCCGATTGGCGGCACCTTTAGAATAACTGCCGTCAATCCGATTGGTGAATCTGCAGCTTCGCCAGCCGTATATTTTGAGAAAAAATAGATTGTTTACGTAAAAAACAGCCCTTCTACAGACATTACTCTGTGGAAGGGCTGTTTTTATTTTTAGCTGGAGATGGGTCGATACGGTTGTTTATTCCTCTTGTTAAAAGAAAACGTTTAGGACGTACAGATAACGCTCTGAAATAAAAAAGAGCCGGCCACGAACATGGCGGTTAGCCATCTTCATTGCCAGCTCTGTTATGATCTGCTTATTAATCCTCGATCGTGGACAGATCGCCAGTCGGCAGATCCAGTTCCCAGGCTTTCAATACGCGCCGCATGATCTTACCGGAGCGCGTCTTCGGAAGTTTATCCTTAAACTCGATTTCACGCGGGGCGGCATGGGCGGAAAGACCTTCCTTCACGAAACGATAGATTTCATCCTTGAGCTCCTGAGAAGGCGTATAGCCCTCACGCAGGGAGATAAAGGCCTTAATGATCTCGCCTCGTGTTACATCAGGCTTACCGATAACGCCGGCTTCGGCTACGGCCGGATGCTCAACAAGCTTGCTCTCCACCTCGAATGGGCCGATTCGCTCCCCGGACGAATTGATCACATCGTCGATTCTGCCCTGGAACCAGAAGTATCCATCCTCGTCCATATAGGCCGAGTCCCCGGAAATGTACCAGCCCGGAATACGGAAATATTCTTGATACTTCGCCTCGTTATTCCAGATGGTTCTCATCATGGACGGCCAAGGTGTCTTGATGGCCAGGTTCCCCATCGTATATGGCGCAACTTCTTTCCCGTGATCGTCCAGGATCGCCGCCGTAATGCCCGGCAGCGGACGCCCCATGGATCCCGGCTTGATCGCCATCCCCGGATAGTTACAGATCAGCTGCCCCCCGGTCTCCGTCATCCACCATGTATCATGGATACGCTGCTTGTAAGCCTTGTGTCCCCAACGCACCACCTCGGGGTTGAGCGGCTCGCCAACGGACAGTACATGCCGTACATGGCTCAAATCATATTGGTCGATAAGATCGGAACCTGCCCCCATCAACATCCGGAAGGCAGTCGGCGCGCTGTACCATACCGTTACTTTGTTGTTTACCAATGTGCTGTACCAGTCCTGCGGGCTAAAGCGGCCTCCGCGAATGACATTGGTCACACCGTTCAACCATGGCGCAAAAATACCGTATGACGTACCGGTTACCCAACCCGGGTCCGCCGTACACCAATATATATCGTCTTCCCTTAAATCCAAGACAACCTTGCCTGTATAATAATGCTGCACCATAGCGTTCTGAACGTGATACACGCCCTTCGGTTTCCCGGTTGAGCCTGATGTATAGTGCATGATCAATCCGTCTTCCCGCTCGAGCCATTCAATCTCCAGCTCGCTGGATGCGGCTTCAACTTCCTTATGATAGTTTACTAGACGCGGATCCTCTTCTTCCACTTCGCCAACGACAAAGATATGCTTCAGTTCGGGGAGCTCATCCCGTTTCACGCGCGACAACAGCGCAGGCGTCGTAATCAGCGCAACCGCTCCGCTATCCTCCAAGCGATCCTTTACCGCCGTCTCCATGAACGCCTCGAACAATGGGCCTACCACGGCACCAACCTTCAAAATACCAAGCAAACCGGCATAGAGCTCAGGGCCGCGCGGCATAAAGATAAATACCCGATCGCCTTTGCCCACGCCATATTTGCGCAGCACATTGCCGAACTTGTCGGATTTCTCTTTCAATTGCGCAAAAGTAAGAGTCTCCTCGCGGGCGGCGTCACTGTACAAGAGTGCTACCTTGTCTCCTCGTCCCTCCGCTACATGACGGTCGATTGCCTCGTACGCCATGTTTACTTTACCCGTCTCATACCAAGTAAAATGTCTCTCGATTTCGTCCCATGAAAACTCGGAGCGTGCTTGCTCGTAACTCTTCATATTGGAATGTGATACTTCACTTGGCAATATTTCGCTATGCGTTTGATTCATGATAACATCCTCCTCATTCTCAAATCGGTCTCCTCATAGTGGACAGCGCTTACAAAATGATTGAATGAAACATACATTTTACACATTGCGGCGGGTTATCACGTTGTCACAGTCATCGAGTCATTAACCCTTGGAATTCGCAAGGAAACATATCGTTAAGTACGATACAATTGTGAAGGTTTTATGTCGAAAAGATTATATCATAGCTTTTGTTTGCCTGTCATTGCTTTTCATTTTTTTATTTTTTGCTATAAGTAGGGTATGGAATTGAAAGGAGCGTAACGGATGGAACACTGCAAGGTATACCAGTCTCATGTTTTGTTCCCTGAAGACCGCCGCCTGATCATCGAAGGACCTGTACCTCCCGAGCAGCTATCCGAACTGACCATGCACCCTGATCTCAAGGCTTTTCGTCGTCCTGCGGAGCAGCATGAGGCATTGGTGGAAATTGCAGGCCTGCCCGAAGGCAGAATCATCATCACGAGAGACCGAGATATGATCGTAGGATACGTAACGTTTCATCACCCGGATGAGCAGGAGCGCTGGTCTGAGGGCAATATGGAAGATTTGATCGAGCTAGGTGCCATCGAGGTAGCGAAAGATTACCGTTCCTTAGGCCTTGGGCAGCGGATGATCAAAACCGCATTCGAGGAAGGCCAGATGGAACGCTACATCGTGTTTACGACCGAATACTACTGGCATTGGGACCTAAAAGGCAGCGGCCTTAACGTGTGGGATTACCGCAAAATGATGGAGCGCTTAATGAAAGTCGTGGATATGGAATGGTACGCAACCGACGATCCGGAAATCTGCTCCCATCCCGCCAACTGCCTCATGGTCAGAATCGGACGGCATGTGCCGCTTTCATCGCAAGAACAATTCGACCGGATCCGTTTCAGACAGCGGTTTATGTATTAATTCGATTCTCAATAAAACAAACTCCCCTGGGATTGCTCAGGGGAGTTTGTGTATCTTTCGCTCATGCCGGATTAAGCATAACGAGCGCTTCCTATCATTTGCTGCTAGAGTTTGCCCAGCATATAGTTCACGATTTCATGAGAACGCTTGGAAGCCTTTACTGTAAACTCGGGGAAGTTGACATGCGCAGAACCGTCGGCCTTATCCGACATGGACCGGATCACCACATAAGGCACGCGGTTCATGTAACACACTTGGGCAACGGCAGAGCCTTCCATTTCCGCGCAGGCCCCGTTCAATTCCTCGTAGAGCGTCTGCACCGTATCGCGGCTGGCAATGAACTGGTCTCCGGACAGAACCTTCCCTACGATGTAATGATTCACTGCCTGCTCTTTGCAGGCCTCCTCCGCCAGCTGGATCAAAGAGGCGTCTGCGGGAAAATCGGACAGCTCCTGATACGGGATGACCCCGCGCGCAAAGCCTAACGGCGTCACGTCCATATCATGCTGCATGCATGAAGAGGAGATCACGATATCGCCGATGTTGAGCTCCGGATGCAGCGCGCCCGCTACGCCGGTAAACAATATTTTGGAAACGCCGAAGAAGTCGATCAAGATCTGCGTGGTGACCGCTGCATTGACCTTGCCCACCCCGCTCTTGCATACGACGACCTGCTTGCCATGGATCGTTCCCGATGCATAGGTAACACCTGCCCTAACGGTTGTTTCTTTATTCTCCAGTTGACCGAGCAGCAGCTCCACTTCTTCGTCCATAGCCCCGATAAGGCCGATCACCTGTGTTGTCATGTCGATATCCCTCCTGATTATAAGAGCGCATAAAAAATCCCACCAGAAAAAAGCCCCTTAAAACCAGGAGCTTTTCTCGAATCCATCTTGTTCATCTAAACGTTTGGTTTCACGCAGCCTATTCGTTCACATGGCTGACCGAGAGGCGAAGAATCGTTTCATGCGGCAGAATCACGCGAGGATTCTCCACATTTTCCTTTTTCATCAGCTTGGTAAGCAAACGCATCGCTACGGCTCCCAGATCATACATTGGTTGGGCCACCGTTGTCAGCTGTGGACGAACCATCGAAGCCATCCGGATATTGTCTACGCTGATGATCGAGAAGTCATCCGGCACTTTATAGCCTTCATCCTGAATGCTATGAATAGCGCCAATCGCCATCTCGTCGGTAGCGGCAAATATAGCGGTTGGTTTCTTCTTGAGGCCCAGGAAGTACTTCATCGCTTCCACGCCGGACTCATAACGATAGTTACCGATCCGCACCAAATCCTCTTGATACTCGATGCCTGCTGCTTCCAGCGCTTTTTTGTAGCCTTGGAAACGAGCATAGCCGTTTGCCGGATCCTGCAGCGTGCCGCTGATCATAGCGATCTCGCGGTGTCCGTGCCGAATCAGCGTGTTGACCGCATCAAACGCAGCCTGTTCATGATCGATGTCGACCGAAGGATAAGAACCTCTCTCATCACTGGTCGCACAGAGAACAATCGGCACAGCCGATGTCTGGAACGCCTGGATATGCTCGTCCGTCACCGTTCCACCCATAAACAACAGCCCGTCCACTTGCTTCTCGAGCAAGGTGTTGATTACGCGGATTTCCTTTTCCTTACGTTTGTCGGCATTACACAAAATTATATTATAGTGATACATGTTAGCAATATCCTCAATACCACGGGCAATCTCCGCAAAGATCGAGTTTGAAATGTCAGGGATCACAACGCCGACGGTTGTGGTCTTCTTGCTGGCCAGGCCTCTGGCTACCGCATTCGGACGATACCCTAAACGTTCAATCGCTTCGTATACTTTTTTCCGGGTCTGAGGCTTAACGTTCGGGTTATTGTTTACAACCCGGGATACCGTCGCCATGGAAACGCCTGCTTCGCGCGCAACATCGTAAATGGTTACCGTCAAATTCCTTCTCTCCATTGCCAATAGATTTTCATTCGTTCAATACCAATTGAATTTATGATACGACAAATTACTGCTTTGTGCAACGACACGGCATCATATGCCGTCCAATTGAGCTTTCAGCGCTTCAGCCGTAATATGGGAATGGGATGTATGCCAGACTGGCGCTCCTTCTTTTACAAGTATAACTTGCGGCGATTCGTGTTGGATGTTCAGAGTTTCGGCAGCCTGACTCGACACCGGTCGGTCCGCAATGACATCGATCCACACATAGTCGATCCCCTCGTTCGGCTGGTCCTCAAGGTAAGCTTGCACTTCCCTGTAGGCTCCGGCACTAATTGGGCATCTGGTACTATGTTTGAACAAAAGCAAGTGCTTCCGATCGGAAGATTCCAGCGTGCTGCGCAGCTCTTCTATAGTAGTCATTTTCGTCAACGTCGCCATAGGATATACATTCCCTTCATTGTATTGAAGTTCCTATCCTCTATCCTAACAAAAAGTGCGTGAAAAATCCAACAACCACGAAAATTTTCTGAAAATTATCTTGCATAATTGCTCGAATTTTCAGGAATGAGAGATTTTATGGTGCTTAATTGCTCGAGACGCCCCTCCATTTGTCTCATCCAGTCGCCGTCGGCCAGGCTCTGGGCATAACGGAATAGATCCAACAGCATATTAATGCGCTCGTCAAACACTTCCATGCAGCGCGCCTGCCATTCTGCCGACGAATCATCATCGTATGTACGGAACACTTCACGAAGAACATATGCGGCTTCATTGACATCTGCGAACGAAACGCGTATTCGCTCGGTCTCATAGTTAATCGATGCGAGATAGCGAAGCAAATCCGGTTTAATAAGAGGCAGAAGCTCATACTTCTTGCAGGCCTGACAGGCATAAACAGGAACATCACATATCCGAGTTTTTCTTTCATGAATCAGCTTTCTTAATTCCAATTTCATACTTTGTCCGCAGTTGCAGGTTTTGAACAAAATGCCCACCCCAAATCCTATCACGTAATCTAAAACCAACAGTCCCATGTCACAAATCTGTCACCTGAATTAGTTCTATTCGACTATCATACCAGAGAATCCTGCAAATTTGTGATGATGCTTTATTTACCAGAAATGTTGTCAAATGTTCCTTCTTCGGACGCTTCCATGAAACTCCTCTCCATATTTGTTACAATGAATACAGTCTTAAAGGACCGAATGCGCAGCGTTACGGTTATATCAAAATTTTTGCGGAGAAAGGAGCTAGGCCAATTATGCGATTGACTGGAAAAAAGGTTATAGCGCTTGTAGATGAAGAATTCGAGGATTTGGAGCTATGGTATCCCGTTTACCGGGTCCGCGAGGAAGGGGCGGAAGTCCATCTCGCCGGGCTGGAAAAGGGTAAAACTTACACCGGCAAATATGGTGTTCCGGCTCAGGCCGAGTATTCGTTTGAAGAGCTGAACAGCAAGGATTATGACGGAATACTTGTACCGGGCGGTTGGGCGCCGGACAAGCTTCGCCGATATGATAAAGTGCTTCAACTGGTTAAAGAAATGAACGAGGACCAGAAGCCGATCGGTCAGATCTGCCACGCAGGATGGGTGCTGATCTCCGCCAAAATCCTGGACGGAGTTACCGTCACTTCTACGCCGGGAATCCGCGACGATATGGAAAATGCCGGTGCGATCTGGAAGGATGAGGCGGTCGTGACCGACGGACATATCATTTCCGCACGCCGGCCTCCGGATCTTCCGCCATACGGCAAAGCCTTCTGCGATGCGCTGGCACGGCAAGGCAAATAAGTTGTTCCTTTTCTTGCCCCATATACAGAAACAGCCGCCTTTGTCACCAGGGCTCCTGGTGAGATAGGCGGCTGTTTTTTTGTGCTCATATAGCTTGTCCTTTAAAAAAGAAGCCTGAAAAAAGTCGATGATCCCTATCTTACCGGTTAAGACGCCGTGCTGTCCGTCCCGTTGGTTCCGTTCAGATAACTGCTCCGTTCGGCAAAAGCGCTAAGACGTTCTTCGACAGCGGAGCTGGTACGCAGCTTGAAGCAAGCCGCCGCCTCTCCTTTCGCTTCTGCCGCATTCGTATTCAAAATGCGATGCTTCACGCGGAGCAGGGATTGCGGAGACATGCTCAAATCCTTAACGCCGAGCTCAAGCCAAAGCGGAATCGCTCTTTCGTCTCCGGCCAGTTCTCCGCACACGCTGACTGGAATCCCTGCCCCATGGGCAGCCTCCACCGTCGTCCGGAGCATGCGCAAAATGGCAGGATGAAACGGATGATACATATGCGCGATCTGCTCGTTCATCCGGTCCACGGCCAGAACATACTGAACCAGGTCATTGGTCCCGATGCTGAAGAAATCGGCCTCTTCGGCCAGCAAATCCGAGATCGTGACCGCCGCAGGCACCTCGATCATGATGCCGACCTTGATGTTCGGATCATAGGCGATGCCGCGTCGGTCCAAATCGGCCATGGCACGCCGCAGCACGGCATTGGCCTGCTTGACTTCATCTACCGATGAAATCATCGGATACATGATTTTGACGCTGCCGTATGCGCTGGCTCTCAGAATCGCGGTAAGCTGGGTCTGGAACGGTTCGGTTCGGTCCAAGCTGATGCGGATGGCGCGGTACCCGAGGAAGGGGTTTTCTTCTTCCGGAAGCGCGAAATAATCCAGCTGCTTATCGCCGCCAATATCCAGCGTACGAATCACGACGGACGCCTTGCCTGCGTTCTCCGCAACCAGTTTATACACTTCGAACTGCTCTTCCTCCGTCGGGAAGTTGTGCCGGTCCATATACAAAAACTCCGTTCGGAACAATCCGACTCCCTGCGCGCCGTTCTTCAGCGCAATCTCCATTTCCTTAACGGAGTTCATGTTCGCGGCCAGGTTAAAGTATGTTCCGTCCTTCGTTACCGCATCAACGGCTGCCAGGAGCTGGAGCTGCTCTTTCTTTTTCCGCTGCTGGTCCCGAATGCCTTCATACCGCTCCACGATGAGCGTGTCAGGCTCCAAATAGAGCAACCCCTCATCTCCGTCCACCACCAGCTGCTGTCCGGTCTGGATCGGTTTATCCAGCTTGTTCTCGATTCCCGATACGAGCGGTATGCCCAGCGCGCGGGCCATGATCGCCGAATGAGAGGTCTTGCCGCCGGTCATCGTCACGATACCAAGAACGTGGGAAGGGTTCAGATGAACGAGCTGCGACGGGGAGAGCTCCTTCGCAACCAAAATATAAGGCTGCGTATCGGCCGGGAGCTTCACTTCGGGAGCACCAAGAAGATGCTTCAGCAGCCGATTGCCGACATCCTTAATATCAAGCGCCCGCTCCTTCATATACTCATCGTCCAGCAGATCGAACATGGATACGAAATGATCGATCGCCTCTTTTACCGCCACCTCGGCAGCCTTGTACTGGCGCTCGATGATCCCTTGAATTTCGTTCATGAACACGGGATCCTCCAGTATGGCCAGATGCGCGTCAAAAATCTGCGACTCCTCGTGCCCCACCATTTCCTTGAATTCGTTCTTGATGTATTCAATTTCATTCTTGGAGGTTCGTATGCCTTCATATAAGCGCTCGAACTCTTTGGCTAAATCGACAGCGTCCATTTCGGAATCCGGAAGATCCAGCTCCCAATGCGGCAGTACGAAAGCCTTACCGATAGCTACGCCTGTTGCTGCGCCAATGCCTTGTATCATGATTCTCTACCCCCAGCATTACTCTCATTTAATACGACGGACATGACAGATGACTGTCCTCTTTTCACGGTCTTGAACGGAGCATAGCTCCAGGCTCTTACTTTATCGGGATTGGTGATTACCATTGGCGTGGCCAGCGATGCGGCATGTGTCTTTAAATACGCCAAATCGAACTTGACCAGCAGTTGCCCCGGTTCAACGGTATCCCCTTCGCTGACCACAGCCGTAAACGGTCCTTTCAGCTGGGAAGTGTCGATCCCGATATGAATCAATACCTCAAGCCCTTCCGGCGTTGAAATCCCGATGGCATGCATCGTCGGATACACGTGCATGACCGTGCCGTATACCGGTGATACAAGCTCTCCTTTTTCCGGTATGAAGGCGACGCCGTTGCCGACCAGCTTCGCCGCAAAAATATCATCCGGCACTTCGTCAATCGGAAGCATGCGTCCCTGTACGGGCGCGCTGAACAGAACGCGCGGCAAATCCTGCTGCATCAGCTTGTTTATCTCTTCGCGGATGAGCTCGGAATACGTCCCGAACACCACTTGCACGTTCCCTCCGCCCAGCTTGATAATGCCGGCTGAACCGAGCAATTTCAGTGCGTCAGAATCAATCTGACGATCATTGTATACGGTCAATCGCAGACGCGTCATGCAGGACTGCACCTGAACGATGTTGTCTTTGCCTCCAAGAGCCTCCAGAATGAGCGGCGCCTGATAGGGAATATCGCCTGCCCGGCCTTCCAGCGCCGAGCCCTCCTCGCGCCCCGGCGTGGGGATTTCGAAGGTGCGTATCGCCCAGCGGAACAGAAAGTAGTAGACGATGCCATACACGGCCCCGATCGGTATGATGATCCAGGCGTTCTGCGATAAATGGAAGTTGAGCACGTAATCGATGAATCCCGCCGAATACGAAAAACCGTGATGGATGTCAAATGCATAGGTAAGGACCATCGCGAAACCGGCCATCAAGGCGTGGAGCACATACAGATATGGAGACGCAAATAAAAACGCGAACTCGATCTGCTCCGAAACCCCGGTCAAAAAACAGACAAGCGCGGACCGCATAAACGTCTTTTTCACTTTCGGTTTCAGATCTTCACGTGCTTCCTGGATAATGGCAAACGCGATCGCCGGCAGGGCAAACATCATGATCGGGAACAAACCGGCCATGAAGTCGCCAGCCGTGGGATCCCCCGCGAAGAACCGGGGCAGATCCCCCTGCACGACGGTACCATCCTCCGTCTCGTAGGAGCCCAGCTGAAACCAATACACATTGTTTAACAAATGATGCAGACCGAAGGCCGTGAGTACGCGGTACAAAATTCCGTATAGAAACAAACCGAAAGCTCCCATATGTACGGTAAGATCATAAAAAGCATCTAACCCGCGCTGCACAAGGGGTGCTGTCCCCAGCATGATCCAAGCGAATATCGTTGAGAACAATCCCATGAACAGCAGTACAAATCTGGAGCCTCCAAAAAACTGTATGGCTTCGGGAAGCTTAATATGTTTGAACCGGTTATACACGTAACCGGACATTACCCCAAATATAATACCGATCAAGGTCGAGGGCTGTACGCTCCCGTCTCCCAGACGGGATATGACCTGATCATAGATGAACATGCCGGCCAGGGCGGCGAGCCCGGCGGGACCTCCCTGATTCGAGAGTCCCCATGCGACGCCAATGGCAAATAAATACGGCATGTAATAAAACACCCCGTGCCCCGCTGCCTGAGCGATTTCGCCCAAGGTTCCGAAGCCCCACGCCGACCATGGCAAACTCCCCACGCTAAGCAGGAGAGCTGCCGCCGGAAGCGCCATTGTAGGGAGCATGACTGCTCTGCCCAGCTGTTGCAACGATCCCAACCAATTCAAGGCGAGCCCTCCTTTCTATCCTTGATGGTAAGCGCTGCGCCTGTTTTTGTCAAAAAGAATTAAGGGCAAATGCCCACAGCAAAAGCAAGCCCTGCAAACAGAACGGCGACAGAACCGGACCATGTCCAGTCTGCCACCGGCTGTTTTCTACGCAAGACTTGCCTATTCTTCCAATATGCGCTTTGAAGTTTAACGGCCGCCCAATGCGATGGAATCCTCGACCTTGATGCAGCGGTCCATAATCGCGATCATGCCGCTGCTTTCGGCGATGGCCGCCGCCTCCTCACTGATAATTCCCTGCTGCAGCCAGAGCACCTTCGCACCGATCTCGGCGGCTTCCCGTGCTACATCGGCGCAGTATTCGCTGCGCCGGAACACATTGACGATATGGATCGGCTCGGGAATGTCCTTCAGGGAAGGGTAACTTTTCTCGCCGAGGATTTCGGCTGCACCAGGGTTTACCGGGATAATCCGGTATCCGCGTTGCTGCATCGCGGCAGAAACCATATGGGATGTGCGGTCCGGCCGATCGGACAGGCCAACGACAGCAATATTGCCCGCATTACGTAAAATATCCGCGATTTCTTCGCGCGTAGGATTTTCAAATGCCATGGTTCATGACCACCTTTCCGTTCCTTATCGATGAGAATCTTGGCCTATTCCTCTATTTTACCCATTCTACATCGGCGCCAAGCGCCTTCATGTGATCAAAATATTGCGGGTACGACTTGGCTACATGGTGGGCGTCCTTGATCCGGATCGGCTGTCCTGCGCGCAGCCCGACCACCGTGAGGGCCATGATCACCCGGTGATCGTAATGGGCATTGATCTCAACCCCGCCCTCGACGCCGTCCGGACGGCCGTGAACGATAATCTCGGCCTGGCGCTCCTCCACGTTGGCCCCTGCTTTACGCAGTTCGGTCAAATAATCCGTAATCCGATCGCATTCCTTATAACGGAGATTCTCCACGTTGTAGAACCGGGAGGTCCCTTCGGCAAACACGGCTGCCGCCACCATCGCGAGCACCGCGTCCGTCGCCGCATCTCCGTCGAATTCCAGCGCCTTCAGCGTGCGGTTGCCCTGCACATGGACATTTCCGTTCTCATGCGTGAGCGGAACCTCCATCATTCGCAGAACGTCGATAATGGCGCGCTCGCCCTGCTTGCTGTCCTCCGACAGATTGCGGATCGTCACATCGGACTGCGTAACCGCGGCAGCCGCCAGCACGGCAGCAGAGCCCGGATAATCGCCTTGAACCGTATAGGTCTTGGCTTCGTAGGATTGCCCCCCGGGAACCCGGAAGAACGTATAGTCGTCCGCTGCGTGAATCGTAATGCCGGCCTGCTCCAGCACTTCCAGGGTCTGACCGATCACGACCTTGGATTTCAGATCTCCGGTAACGGTGATTTCGCTGTCTTCGGCAAGCAATGGGGTCAAGAACAACAGGGCGCTTAAATACTGCGAGCTTACTTCGCCTGAAACGGTGAGCTTGCCGCCCTTCGGCTGGCCGCCGCGAATCGTGATGGGCAGCCTGCCTTCGTTATGCTCCACTTCCACACCCAGTTGGCCAAGGGCCTCGATGAGATCGTCATGCGGACGCTTGCCCAGTGATTCCGGGTACGCATTGACGAAGGTAACCTCTTTAGACAATGCCGTTACGCCCATCAAGAAGCGGAGAACGGCACCGGCGTTGCCGACATTCAGCTCCTTCACATCCCTTGGCGATTTGCCAAAGCCCGTAATCACGGCTTTTTCCTCGTCCTCCTCGATCACGGCTCCGAGATCCCGGATACAGCGTCTCATCGCGTCGCTATCCTCGCTGTGGGCAGGGTAATAAATCGTGCTCGTTCCTTCCGCTAGGGCAGCCACAAGCAGGTAACGGGTGGTATAGTTCTTGGAGGACAGCGCTCCGATCTCCCCTTTTAAAATAGGCGTAGGCCTGACGATAACATCCATCGTATGTATCTCTCCCTTGTATATAGTGTTGCGATTACCAGCAATACAATCTCCCTAGGATAAATTGACAGGGAAAGAACCGCTTGGTTATCATAGTTCATGTGAACCGGAAAATCAGATCGTTTGCGATCTTACTCATTTATGATAAGAAAAGAGGTCTATATGATGAAACCGATCCCTCAGATGGAAACTTCGGAGCTTAGAAGCCGGCTTCAAAACGGCGAACAGGTGTACATGATTGATGTCCGCGAAGATGAAGAGGTTGCCGCCGGGATGATCAGCGGTGCCAAGCATATCCCGATGGGCGAGATTCCGAACCGCCTGGACGAAATTCCGCGCGACCAAGAGGTTGTCTTTATCTGCCGCAGCGGCGGACGCAGTCAACACGTATGCGAATTTCTCAATCACCAGGGCTTGAACAACGTGATCAACATGAAGGGCGGCATGCTGCAGTGGCATGACGATGAAGTATAGGCAAGCCGTAAAGAAGGTGCGGGATGAAGGTGATCCCCGCCTTTTTTTGCTTGTGCTTGTGCTTGAGTTGATCCCGCTCACAAGCTCCCTTGATCAAACCCTCAGGTCTCATCTATCTCCATGCCAAGCCGGGTTCGCTTATCATCTTAGCCGCGGTAATGCGTTAAAATGTCAGCCGCCACTTCATCCGCGGATCGGCCAACCGTATCCACCATCACGTCCGCAAACCGGTATTTGTCCTTTCGCTCATCGAGGATGCGCCGAACCCTCTCTTCGACATCGCCCGCAAGCAGCGGCCGGTTGGCATCGCCCCGTACGCGTTCCACGATGCTGGCTGCATCCGCTGTGAGGGCAACGACCCAGCCGCCGCGTTTCATTACGTCGCAATTATCGGAACGAAGGACAGCTCCGCCGCCGGATGCCAGGACGATTCCATCCCGGAGCAAAACGCTGCGCAATGCAGCGGATTCAGCCTCGCGGAAATACGGCTCTCCATCCTTTTCAAACATCTCGGAAATCGTTCTGCCTTCCATTCTCTCAATTTCCGAATCCAGATCTATCAAGTTGTAGCCGAGCGAGTCCGCCACGAGACGCCCCACGGTTGACTTGCCCGTACCCATCATCCCGATCAGAATGATGTTTCTACCCAGCTTATCCAATTTCACACCCCATTCGCTGCTTCACTGTAAAGGTTGTTCATATCATACCACAGCCCCAAATCTTTCGACAATGGACCCGACTCTCTAAATTGTAATCCAAATGCCTCAAGCCAAGCCCCTATTTATGGAGTCTATCTTGTTCCCAAGCATCATACACTGTTACAAGAATGCAAGATTAGAAGAAAGGAATGAACCCATGGTGCCATTTCATCCAACCGGACTCTCTTCCTCGGCCAAGCGGATCCGCCGGATGCTCGATCCATCTTACCCGTTATGCCGCGAGGACGTGATGTGGGTGCTTCATTTTGTCCAAAAAAAAGTGGCTCTGAAGGATCCTGCGCTGCAAGATCTTTCAAAGCCACGGTTGCTGCAAAATTTCAACAGTTATTGCGAAGCCGCGCTGCTCTTGCTCGGAAGCGGAAACCACTTTCACACAAAGAACGGCGACATCCGCACCTGTCTCTTAGAAGCCATGCACGGGCTTCCCGAGCTGGCGGAGGCTATCTCCCCTGCTCAAGCCCGCACGTTTGAATCGATGCCCTCGATCCCTGAGGACGGTATCCATCCTGCTGCAAGAGAGCAGAATTAGTCCATCCGGGAAGCGTCGA
Source organism: Paenibacillus sp. HGF5 (assembly GCF_000204455.1). Classification (NCBI taxonomy): domain Bacteria; kingdom Bacillati; phylum Bacillota; class Bacilli; order Caryophanales; family Paenibacillaceae; genus Paenibacillus; species Paenibacillus sp. HGF5. Next base: position 38,936 of record NZ_AEXS01000017.1, read on the forward strand.
ATTCACGCTGCTGATAAAAAAGCAGGATTACTCCATCCAGTTGTAGTGGAAGGTTCCTTCTTTGTCAACGCGTTTAAAGGTGTGCGCTCCGAAGTAGTCGCGCTGAGCCTGCAGCAGGTTCGCTGGCAGGTTCGCCGTACGGTAGCTGTCGTAGTATGCAAGCGCACTGGAGAATCCAGGCACCGGAATACCCAAGGATACCGCGGAAGCTACAACTTTACGCCATGCATCTTGATAGGATTCGATTATATCGGTAAAGAACGGATCCAGCAGCAGGTTCTTAAGCTCCGGATTGTTCTCATACGCATCGGTGATGTTCTGCAGGAAGCGGGAACGGATAATGCAGCCGCCGCGCCAGATTTTAGCGAGGTTGCCGTATTGCAGGTTCCAGCCGTATTCATCGGATGCTACGCGAAGCTGTGCGAAGCCTTGAGCGTAGGATACGATCTTGCTCGCAAACAGCGCTTTGCGCACATTTTCGATGAACTCGGCTTTGTCGCCGTCAAATGCAGCCGTTTTTGGACCATTCAGGATTTTGCTTGCCGCAACGCGCTCTTCTTTCATCGCGGAGAGGAAACGGGAGAATACGGATTCGGTGATCATGGAAAGCGGCACGCCCAGATCCAGGGAGCTTTGGCTTGTCCATTTGCCTGTTCCTTTTTGACCCGCCGTATCCAGGATGACGTCAACCATTGGCTTGCCGGTTTCTTCGTCGTATTTGGAGAAAATGTCAGCCGTGATCTCGATCAGGTAGCTGTCGAGCTCGCCTTGGTTCCACTCCGTGAAGATTCCGTGAAGATCCTTCGCATCGAGGCCGAGTACGTCTTTCAGCAATTGATACGCTTCGCAAATGAGCTGCATATCGCCGTATTCGATACCGTTGTGAACCATTTTTACATAATGGCCGGCACCGTCCGGTCCGATATATGTACAGCAAGGCTCTTCGTTAACCTTCGCGGAAATGGCCGTCAGAATAGGCTCAACCAGCTTATAAGCACTTTCTTGTCCGCCAGGCATGATCGATGGGCCTTTCAATGCGCCTTCTTCGCCGCCGGAAACGCCTGCACCGATAAAGTTAAAGCCTTTTTCAGCCAACTCTTTGCTGCGGCGCTGCGTATCAGGGAAATAAGCGTTACCGCCATCGATGATGATATCGCCTTGGTCCAAATGCGGAATCAGCTGTTCAATCGTAGCGTCCGTAGCTTGTCCTGCCTGTACCATGATCAGGATTTTGCGAGGAGTTTCAAGGGAATCCACGAATTCTTCGATCGAGAACGTTCCTTTCACTTGCTTGCCTTCGGTTTCCTTCAGCATATCTTCCGTTTTTTGCGGAGAGCGGTTATATACGGAAACGGTGAAGCCTTTGCTTTCGATGTTCAGGGCCAGGTTTTTTCCCATTACAGCAAGGCCAATCACACCGATTTGTTGTTTTGACATCTGGTTCTCCATCCTTTGCTCCAATATATTTTTAAACAACCCATCCCTACGAGATGATTTGCAATAATCTTATATTAACGTTTTTCATTTGACAAGTGAACCCCTGTCACAAAATGAGAACACGCGCGAAAACACCCCTTCGGTTTCGGAGTGTTGTTCGTGCTTTACTCTTGTATCGTTCGATGAAGTGAATTACCACTCCAGCCTCATCAGCTCCAAGGAAAGCTCGCGGAGTCTTTGCTTGCAGGCCGCGATTTTGTCCTGATTCCCCTCTTGCAGGGCGGCATGGAGCTTCTCAAGCTCATCATCGGTTTCCAGCCTGGATAGAAGGAGCCGCTGTTCCCCCTCATCCGATTCGAACAACCGCACCATTTCCTGCTCCGTCATCGGCGTCCCCTTCTGAAACAGCACCCGCTGCCGGTAACCGGATATTTCCACCAGCCTTATAACCTCGCCAAACAAAATATTCTCGATCAATATCTGCCGGTCCTTGAAACGTTTGACGACAGCGTGGCCACGGGTATTCTCGATCAATTTCTCCATCCATTCCGCAAGCTTGGGATCGCGGATCATATAATCGCCTACCAGCTTAAAACCGCTTCCTGTCCGTTGAAACCGCAGCTTTACCAGCTTGCGTCCGGTTCGGATCGAAATGACAAACTGCGTATCATTCTCGCTCCAGTAAAGCGAATATCCTTCCTGGATCAATTCCTTGATTAGGTCCTGGATATGCCGGCGATCAAACCGGAGCTCCAGGTTGCAATACTCCACTTCCTCGCTCTTATTCACGGCACTCCCTCCTCCGGTTTACTACCGATCTGAAAAACGACGGTGAAGATTTCCCCCATGGCTGCTTTTGATGTTGTCTTATCTATATCTTATACTCCATCTTATGTAACGGTAACTTGGTTTATTGACTATTTTTAACCCGCATGAAAATACGGTGAAACTTTCCTGGGTCATGCCTGACGTCCACTCGCCTTATGGTATAATGGGTTATCCAAAAGCCGAGTTTAGTAAGTGTTCATCATAAACAACAGGGAGGCCATCACATTCATGACGGTTACCGGATTTAAAGATCAGGATTTCGACGTATTCTCCGTTCCAGGGCTCGAAGCCCGTATGGAGGTTCTCATTGAACGGGTAAGACCCAAGCTTGAGACGCTGGGGGCCGAGCTTGCCCCCTATGTGTCCGCGCTGGTCGGGGAAGAGATGTTCGTGCATGTGGCCAAGCATGCCAGACGAACCGTTAATCCCCCTATTGACACCTGGGTCGCATGGGCTGCCAGCAAACGGGGCTACAAAGCGCTGCCTCATTTTGAGGTGGGCATGTTCGGAACCCATCTGTTTGTTATCTTCGCGATTATTTACGAAAGCCCCAACAAAACCGTATTTGCCGGCAACCTGGAAGCCAAGCTGAAGAAAACAGCGAAGGCGCTGCCTAAACATTTCTATTGGTCCATGGATCATATGAATCCGGCCGGCACCCCTCACCAGGACATGAGCGAGGAGGATTTCGTTCGCCTCATTGAGAAGCTGAAACAGGTGAAAAAGGCTGAGGTCATGTGCGGACTGCGCATTCCGCGCGAGGAAGCCGTCAAGCTTGAAGGGGACGAGCTGGTGCAAAAAGTGCAGGAGACGTTTGAGACGCTGCTGCCGCTTTATAAAATGGCGTTTTAAACTGGCGTGAGATATTTACGAAAATGGGCTGCGGATGCAGCTCTTTTTTAAGATTATAGAATTTATAAATTTTCAGCGAAGCTGAACAATTCTATAATCGCAAGAAAAACTTCCTTTAACCGCGGTCTGTCTTCTGAGAAAGTACGTCGATAGACGTTTATCTTATGGATGATATTTTAATGAAGGAACGATGAAGAACATATCCCTCCGCCTTTATATGTCTAAAGTATGAAGCGCTGCCGGGCCGTGCAAAAAAAGCCGGTCATTCTTCTTGCATTCCCCCCCTATTTTGCTATACTCAATTTTGTTTATATAAAAACAGAAATCGACAAACCATAAGAAAATAAACATAAGGAAAGGTTGTGACAACGTCCATGGACCACAGTCGTACACCGCTCTTCACCGCGCTTAAAGAACACGCGGCCAAAAACCCCGTGCAATTTCACATTCCGGGACATAAGAAGGGCCTCGGCACCGATGCCGAATTCAGGGAATTTATAGGGGATAACGCCTTTTCTATAGATTTGATCAATATTGCGCCGCTGGATGATTTGCATCAGCCTACAGGCGTCATTGAAGAAGCCCAGAAGCTGGCCGCCGACGCATTCGGTGCCGACCACACTTACTTCAGTGTCCAAGGGACAAGCGGAGCGATCATGACCATGATCATGTCGGTATGCTCGCCCGGCGATAAAATCATCGTACCGCGCAACGTTCATAAATCCGTGCTTTCCGCCATCATCTTTACCGGTGCCAAGCCTGTGTTCGTATCGCCTGCCCAGGATTCCAATGTGGGGATCGATCACGGGATCACGATCAGCTCCGTACGGAAAGCGCTAAAGCGTCACCCTGACGTCAAGGCCGTACTGGTCATCAATCCGACATACTTCGGGGTGAGCGCCAACCTGAAGGAAATCGTCGATTTGGCCCACAGCTACAACGTTCCCGTGCTTGTGGACGAAGCACACGGGGTTCTGATCCATTTTCATGAAGAACTTCCGATGTCGGCGATGGAAGCCGGTGCCGATATGGCTGCCACCAGCGTTCATAAACTCGGCGGATCGATGACCCAAAGCTCCGTGCTGAACGTGAACACCAAGAACGGATACATCAATCCTTACCGCGTGCAGACCATCATCAGTATGCTGACCACAACGTCGACCTCCTACATCCTGCTGGCATCGCTGGATACTTCTCGCCGGAGCCTGGCGCTGCATGGACGGGAAATGGCTGCAAGGACGATTGAATTGGCGCAATATGCACGAAACGAAGTCAATAAAATCGAAGGCCTGTACTGCTTCGGGAAGGAAATACTGGGCGGAGAAGCAACGCACTCCTATGATCCGACCAAGCTGACGGTTCATGTACGCCATCTTGGCATCACGGGATATGAAACCGAGAACTGGCTGCGGGACCACTACAATATTGAAGTGGAGCTCAGCGATATGTACAACATTTTGTGCCTCATTACACCGGGGGACAACCGGGAGACGATCGATATTTTGCTGACGGCGCTCCGCGAGCTTTCGGACCAGTACATGCACGTGAATGAAATTAATGAGCTGGTCGTGAAAACGCCGGAAATTCCGCAGCTGTCGCTCATTCCCCGCGATGCGTTTTATGGGGATACGGAGGTCGTGCCGTTCAAGGAATCGGCCGGACGCATTATTGCCGAATTCATCTATGTCTACCCGCCGGGGATTCCGATCTTGCTTCCGGGCGAAGTTATTTCCCAGGAAAACATCGATTACATTACCGATCATGTCGATGTCGGCCTTCCTGTCAAAGGTCCTGAGGACCGCAGCATTCAGAACGTGAAAGTTATCGTGGAAACGGATCCTATATTCTAAGGCAGCAACTACAAAAAACCCGGTGCGAGTGGTTCGCACCGGGTTTTTCGTTAGGGAGTGTTACTCCTGGTTTGCAGCAGCGACCAGTTCGTTGTAAACCGCCTCTACTTCATTCCATTCGTCTTCGTCCTCAATATTGTAAAGAACCATTTCCTCGTTCTCTTCTTCCATACGTAGAATGACGCCGTCCGCTTCCGGATTCTCGCGTTCAAGCAAAAGCGCGTAAAGCTTCTCGCCGACATCAAATGTCTCCACGAGAACCATCTCTACTTCTTTTCCTTCTTCATCCGTCAATGTCAGCACAAACTCTTCATGTTCGTGGTCGTGGTCATGGTCATGACCGCAGCCGCAAGCATCTCCGTGTTCATGTTTGTGTTCGCTCATTGAAAAAACCTCACTTCGGTTAAATTATCATACTTTCGTATCGTATCACGGATAGCTTCTTCAGGTCAATTTTTGCCAAGCAGCTATGGACCCATCAATTTAGGGCGGTAATCACTTTCTCCGCAACCTTCACAAAACCGTCATCCGATTTGACTTTTACATAAAAGCCTACCGAGTATTTTCCGGCCGTTTTGAAATCGTACGTGAAATCATAGGTTCGGAACCAGAAGTTATCCTTGCGGTCCTTCACTTCCTGGGACTGGATGTCCTTGATATTGCCCGAAGGATCCTCAATCGCTACTTTCACGGCATGAATATTGTTGTTTAAGCTGTCTACCTGGCTAAATACATTGAATTTCAGCTTGCCTTTGTTTACGTTGCCGAATACAGTATCTCCTTTGAAGAGAAAAATATGCACATTCGGCTTGACGACCTGGACTTGTCCATTCGCCGAATTCCAGTCCACAGCCCCGTCAAATTCCCGGACCGGCACATAGGTTTTGCCATCAATCAAATACCCGCCATCCTTCAATTCGCGTCCGTTCAGCCAAACACGAACACGTTCATTGACGGAATCCGCAAACAAAAGGGTGCTGCCACCCATTAAAGAGAGCACTAGCATACATGCCATCACTTTTTTCCACTTCATTTCATACGTTCCCTCCATTGGCTCTTCTTGTTGTTATATGTGTATACTACATGTCAAAAAACAAGTTGCGGACAATTTTGCACTTTGTGGTAAAATTTTTTTCTCGTGGTTCAAGGCTTGATCTTATCACGATTTTTGCAGCATTACGGCTCCGTTTCAAGCATATACTCCGTGTAAAGACACAAGAAATTCGTTAAAATACACATAAGCATACTTGGACTATACATCATTTCATCAGGAGGTTTCATCCATTGACACTGACATTGCAAATGCTTGGCACCGGCAGTGCGTTTGCCAAGAACTACTATAACAATAACGCACTGATACATGACGGAAATTTCACGCTGCTCATCGACTGCGGAATCACTGCACCGTTGGCGCTGCATCAGATGAACAAAACGTTTAACGATGTGGACGCCGTGCTCATTACGCATATCCATGCCGACCATGTTGGCGGGTTGGAGGAGCTTGCGTTTATTATGAAGATGAAATACAATCGCAAACTTCCGCTCTATATTGCTGACGCGCTGGTGGAACCGATATGGGAACATACACTCAAGGGCGGATTATATCAGCACGGGCATATCTCTTCCCTTCAGGATGTATTTGACGTGCATCCTTTGAAACCGGGCGTGAAGGCCGCTATTTCATCCGGAATCTCGGTGGAGCTGATTCATACGCAGCATATTCCGGGCAAAGACAGCTATTCGCTTTATTTGAACGATCGGATTTTTTACAGCGCGGACATGGTATTCGACCCCATCCTGCTGAAGCAATTGGTAAATGAACGGGATTGCGAAGTGATTCTGCATGAATGCCAGCTGCAGGGTCCGGGCGAGGTGCATACGACACTCGATGAACTGCTCAGCCTGCCTCAAGAAATTCAGGAGCGTACCTATCTGATGCATTACAGCGATGAGGTCGAAGCTTTCATCGGCAAGACCGGAAACATGGAATTCGTGGAGCAGCAGCGGGTATACGAATTGTAGTTCAATATGCGTCAATGCATAGTTTACGAGGGTTCCCGGGAATAATAAGGCCGGGAGGCGATTCATATGGATCAAGAACAACAAGAAGTTGTAGGCGTACGTAAAAATGGTGATGGCGACATCATCGAACTTAAGCTGGATAACGGCAGCGTCGTGGATTACAAGACGGCCCAACAGATGGCCAAGAATAAGGAAATCAAGAACCTGAACGTATTCCGTGGACGTGATGGAGACGAACATCTTCGTTCCAATGCGGATGGCGATCCCAGCAACAACCTGGACAATTTGCCGACGTTCTAATTTATGCGCAAAAAGACCTCGAGGCGATGCTCGAGGTCTTTCCTTTTTTTTTGGGGGACGATGCGTTAATAACCGGCATCTTATTTGGATTTGGCTTGGTTTGCGGCCTTACAATTCCTTTTTCATGCGAACATGGGGAATGCCTGCATCATCAAACGGCTCGTCCGAAATCGTCTCATACCCCAGCTTGCGGTAAAAAGCCTCTGCCTGCACCTGTGCATCGAGCACGGAATATTGCAGCTTTAGTTCACGAGCCTGCGCTTCCAGCGCCATCATCAGCACACGGCCAATCCCTTTGGAACGGAACGGCTTCCGCACCGCGATCCGCTGCATTTTGGCGGAATCCTTATTGTAATAGGTAATACGCCCGGTTGCGGCGTACTGCCCCTCCGACTTGATCAAGACATGGTGTGCATCCGATTCCAGGCGGTCGTAAGCATCGATCTCCAAATCGATCGGCACCTTCTGTTCTAGGACAAACACATCCTTTCGGATATCCAGCGCCTGCTGCAACTGCTCTTCCGTTGATACATTGATGATTTCTGCTGCCATTTCAACACCTCTTTATGTAGAATCAATTCCTCGTGATATCGCAGGTCGAGATATTATACAAAATATTCGTTTTCCTGTATAGTAGTAGAAGCTAACGTCTTCATGAAAGGAGCATTGCCTTTATGAGCATGGGAGCCACGATATTTTGGGCTGTGGTCATTGCTGCCCTGATCATCTATCCCACCTTCTGGACGATCAAAAAAGGTTATTCCCGCAAATGGGATGAGGAATAGCATCGGCCGACTTACGACAAACCGCCAGCCTGCCAGCCGGCGGTTTGTTCTGCTCACTGTTCGTGCAGAGATCATCATAATGGTTGGCGCCGCTTTAAGCACAAAGCCGTCCTGGAGCTCTTTATGGATGGAGATCCCTTAACGTGTCCTCCGCATCCATCGGGGATACTGGCTCCAGCACCCCGCTTCCCTGCTTGGAATATACGTCCTGATCCACGGAACGCCCGTACACATCCAGCATCACGGGCGCTGCAGGGGCATGCAGCGGCTCCAATTGCACCGATGTTCTTTCCGGGACACTGCAGCCGCCGCCCACAATAGATACCGCCAATAACGAGAGCACCAGTCCCGCTCGCTTGAAACGATGGGATATTCCACCTGTCATGCCATTCACGCTCCTTCATTGGCAAATTCATGCTGTATTTAGTCTGAACCGGAACGTGATATTTTATAACGAGAAAACCATTGACAGCCGCCTTGTCTGCTGGTAATATATGAATTACCTTTTTAAATATTTCATGATCTGTTAGCTCAGCTGGGAGAGCACTATCTTGACAGGGTAGGGGTCAGTGGTTCGAGCCCACTACAGATCATCACAAGGAGCCCTTGCGTAGCAAGGGCTCCTTTCTTTTTATGCTTTTGACTACCTTTGCGAGTTTCACCTTTTGGGGACGAATTGGGGGAAACTAAAGAGGGCCAAGTACCCACAATTTTGCCCTTCCCTAAGACGCAAAAAATCAATCGAATATCGGTGCTTGATCCCATTCCAACTTAAATTGAGAACCAAACTTTCTGACAGAGTCTATATCAGCCGTAAGCGTGAAGTCTTGATCAGACCCAAAAAAGCCCAACTCATAAATACCTTCCGATTGGCTTCTTTTCCAGCTTAATTGATAAAGATGTTTTTCGAATGACATATATAATCCATCTAATTTGAATCCATTCAGTGTGTCCAACGGAAATTCCGTAGTTACTGTAATATAATTATGAATCGTTAGATTCGTCCAACCGAAATTCAAATCATAGATGAATCGGTTGGAATCATAAAATTTAAAGTTGATTTGGCATCCTTCGTACTTTCCAGGGATACGGGATATAAAATGAAATTCGGCTCGTGTCCCCTCATCCGTGCAATCTCTAAGCACAGGCATTTCTATACCTCCTGCCGACTCAATGTGTCGTCCAGTAATCCGCAGCTCTTTCCACTCTTTGAACGGGCTGTGCCTCTTCCTCCAGCACAATCAGGCTCTGCAATTCCCGCTTGTTCTTAAACATAATATAGCCTTGTTCCTCCAATGAAGCTATGCCCTCCATAATCTCGTTCGGTTTACGTCCCGTTAGATACTTAAGTAACCGCAAGGTCGGGACACGGCTGCGATGCGCCGGATAGTTGATCAAAATTCGGAGCAGTTTTCGTTCCAGATCAGGAAGCATGCGAACCTCTTCCTTTCTGGGGCCTCCAGGACAGGATATTGTTTTCATTGAATACCCGAGGCTTTCCCGTCTCCAGGCACGTTGCCCGAATCCGCTGATCCTTAATGCTGTGTATCTGTATTTTGCGCTGGGTAATGTTGCCCTTACGGTCTTCGTATATGATTTCTACGGTTTGCTCCAGGTATTTCTCAAACATGATGCACCCACCTCTGATAAGAACGTTTGTTTGTATTATATGCGAACACCCGTTCTTTTATCAATGTCAATTTTACCCTAATTGGCTTGGCATCCATTACTAAAAAACTCGCAATCATTGGGGCATCGATGGAACCGACCGTTATGGACTCAGCTGCAGCTTCCTTAGTCATAATAAAAACCGGCGCCAACAGGCACCGGCTACTACGACCCATATCTCATTCAACAACCATGAACCTACCACAAATTTGGAGTACCCCAGTCCCCGTAACAATTGGATCAAGATTTACTTCAAAAGTTCTTCCGGCGTCTCTCCGCTGTACACAAATACGGGACTTGCAGTATTAACGACAAATACGGCTACCAACGTCAGTGCAGATGCGATGAACGAAAAAAAACGATGACGAATCTTATGGATCCATAACATGAGCTTGTCCTCCTTTCCAGCGTAATAAACTTATAGCCTGGATTAAAAATATGACAGCCAATGTTGGGGACTGAAGGACAAAATTGAACAACACGATGAAGCAGCTAATCAAGCGGAGTTTAGAGTAATGCTTGCTCGGTATCCGGGATTGTCTCTCGATACGGCTGGGAGCAAACAGCATAACCAGCAACAGACTAAGTGCATTCATAACGAGCACAGCTGCATTCCCCATATCAACAAAAGTCACCAAGGTGAACAGTGCTGTCGTGAATGCAATACAGCCGGCCCCCGTCTTAAGGTGATACCCTCCCGAGAATTGCCTCAGTACGGCGAAGCCCGTCAAGGCTATGACCGCCTCTCTCACGTTACCCGAGAAGATCGAAATCAGCAGCGTGAATACGACAATGAACATCACGTTGAATAGAATGGCGAGCGCGTGTTTCAAAACAGGAACGGAGGACGGATGATCAGGAACCTGACGTTTGATCCTCTCCGCTATCCGCTCTGACAGTCCTTCTATGATCATAAGACTCCCGCTCCTCTGTATTGATGGCATAATACAAGAAGATTCCAAATGTGATTCCAAAGAAGAGAAGATGCAGCCACAGGCGGTTGAGGTAAAACAGAATGGCAATTAATATCAGCACTACGATAATTAAAGCGATTAACAGAATATGTTCAAATTTAATGCGCAGCTTCTCCAGGTCGTACTTAAACCCGATACCGAACCTGTACATCAACCAGGATATCAGCAGTCCCGTCGCTCCTGACAGAACTTGAAGAATGTAACCTTTGGCAGGATCGGTCTGAATGGCATCGATCGATCCGAACACCGTTGTCAAATAGGCGGTTTGAATCAACGCGTAGAACATGTAGCCTATAATGGTGCAAATCGCCGACCAAATGACAGGGATTTTAATGATGGCCGAGAACAAGAACACAAAAATCATTACCGTAATAAGCGGGGCAAGAAAATCGAGCGAGAGTTCATTCCGCATGATGTAACTCTGTAGATTGGCAAGGATCATAACCAGCAGGGCCTGCCATATGTACTCCGTTGTTTTAAATCTAAGCAATGTCATGATCAGTGAATAAATCGCCAGTGTTTCAAAAGTCGAAAACACCATAAACCAAATAGCTTCCATTCAAAGATTTCCTCCCTACACCGTAAAGAAATGGTTTAATGTGTACAACGCCACTTCCCGATTCATCCTGATTGCGCTGAATGATTATAACGTCCATAAGAAACGTATATCTTCAGCCCCTCAGTTTCTATCGAGTCGTCCCTGAATGATGCATGTTCTTGAGGTCAATTCCGATGGCGCCTGCCATTTCTTATATGCCTGGAAGCTCTGATGAAAAATGCAATAACATCGAACGGCGTCAATAGCTCCGGCTTGTATACAATTACCAAGCACAACGGCCCGGAGCTTATAACGCCAAAGACGAAGCAAACCACTGCAACGTTCAATCCGCAAAACAAAAAACGAGCATCAATGATCAAGAATCCACGACCTTATGAACATGACTAAGCCAGAATAAACTCGTGTCGCACGATGCGTAATATCCTGACATCATCATCTATGTCGATTATATAAGGCCATGTAGCCATAACAACAGGTAATTAAATACATATGTGGGGGAATCCATCATGGATCTATGAAGTGTAGAGTTAATAAAAGGAGATAACTAGCTATAACTCTATTATATACGAACCTACGTTCCTGTTCAACTATTTAGGAAAGACAGTATTTATTTATTTCTGACATAAACCTTACGCGATTAGAAATTAAGATAGGATTAACTAATCTGTATTCCAAGAAGAGGCATCCGCCGGATGCCCCTCCCTATTTTCCATTCTTGTCCCCAACCCTTCAAATGGATGAGCCTTGTTAGACGGAATGTTTTTGTGTATGAGTAAAGGAGTCACTTATACAGCCTGGTCCAAGCCAAACCATTGGCAGCAAGCAGCGCGACGATATAGGCCGATATACCGTAGGTAACCGTACTGCTAAAATAGTGCAAGCCGCATAGCCCGCCGACAACGATAATGAACAGCAGCACCCACCAGCCGTCTTTTTGCTGAGCCATATTAAAGGCTTGAGAGAACGGCGGATGGCGCAGCATTACCTTGGCCGACACAGGAATCAGCACCAAGCCGGTAAGAAGGATGATGAGAACGTCCGGGAGGATCCGAATACCGAATATGATCAGGAATACGATCGCATTCACAGTGAACAACGGCAGGAACATTTTTATGGCAAAAGCCTTTAAAGCTCCTTGATATAAGGGACTCATGCTTGGCATCGGAGCCGCCCCGAACAGCCAGAAGGCCTTGGGTTTGCCGGAGAATTTCAACATCATTACGACGGTTACAATCATGATGAGCATGACATGCAGCACATAGTACGACGATCCCCTGCCGATTTCCGCCAGGGAGGAATTACGGATCGTGGAGAAAAAGAACAGGTAGGGCAGCAGAACGGACAAGCCGAGCGTAGGATACACCTTCAGCTTGAATTCTCTCTCGTTCTTCAGCATGCTGGCAGATAAGCGGAAACATGCCTGTTCCGTGCGGGACCGGCATACGATTTTGGCCAAAAACCTGTCAAACCGACCGCGTTCCCGCCCTTTTCCCGCTTCGCTGTGCGCCAGCTTTTCCAGATACTGCTCGAAGGATGGAATATAACGAAGGTACACCACCATGAGCAGAATCGGAACGAGCACGGCCAGTAAGGAGAGGACAATCAGCCACCCGCTCCCCTCGCCGAACATCCATTCAAATGGAGCCGCAAACCATACGGGCGGAAGCAGAACCTGCCACCAGGCCGGCGTAAATACCAAATTGAAATCAATCAGATCAAACGAACGGATCACGAACTGATAGCCGATGGCCAGCGTGGCGGAAAGCCCAATCTGTACATAATTGATCAGATCCTTCAGTTTCTCTCCGTCCCAATATTTCAGCAGCACCAGATAAATCATGGAGGTGCCCACCAGTATGAGCATATTCATGAGAATAAGCTCAAGGATGCAGATCAGAAAGAACAGCACGCCATGCTTAAACAGCCCCACGGCAAGTGAAGCAGCCGATAGCGCTCCGGTCAGCAGCAGCAAATAAATGCCGGCATGAATCGATCTGGCCACGCCGACCGTGCGGCCGTCGATCGGTTTCGTCATCAGAATGCTGCGGTCGCGCACATCCAAAAGCACGGATGAGAAATCCGAAATCATGGAGGTCATGATCAGGAACATGAGGATGGCGGACAGGATGCTCATCGGCATCAGATATTCCGGATCGCTCCAGAACACAAACGGCGTCAGGACAAGCCCGATTAAGCCATACAGCCAGAGGGAACTGACAAACAGGTTTTTGTCCTGCTCTTCAGCCTTCCGGCTGTTTGAAGATAATATGACGGATGCCCGCCTCGAGTCCATCAGCAGCTTGACATGCAGGATCCGCCGCAGTGTTTCATAGTCGACGCCCATTCTCGAGATAACCCCTTGAAACCGATCCAGCAGCTTCAGCATTCGAAATGAAACTTCCGGGCCCGCCATATCAGCTCCCCTCCCGAACGATCGATACGAACCGCTCCGCGATGCTGGCATGGTCATTGAAGCCCGTCAGCTGATTGAACACCTCTTCCAGCGACCCTTCATGGGAATGCTGCTGCAGCTCTTTGAACGTTCCGTCCGCCACCACCCGGCTGTCTGCGAGCAGAACGATCCGGCTGCTGATTTTCTCGACGACGTCCATGATATGCGAGGAATAAAAAATCGTCTTGCCCTGTGCCGACAGCTGCGCCAGCACCTCCTTGACCACCATCACGCTGTTTGCATCCAGCCCGCTTAAGGGCTCATCAAGGAACAAGAGATCCGGATCATGCAGGAGACTCGAGATGAGCAGCACCTTTTGCCGCATTCCTTTTGAAAATGTGGCGATCCGAGCATGGTAAGCCTTTTCCAAGTCAAAGCAGTCCATCAAATGTTTGGCCTTATAATCCGCAGCATCGTATGTAAGTCCGTACAATTCGCCAATAAAAGTCAGATATTCCGCGGCCGTTAACTGATCGTATAATTCCGCCACCTCGGGCACATACCCGATTCTCCGTTTATAATCGATATTCCCGTCGGAAATATCCTGGCCGAATATGCGGACCGTTCCCGTATACCCTTCAACCAGCCCAAGCATAATTTTAACCGTCGTGCTCTTTCCCGCCCCGTTCGGACCGATATATCCTATCATCTCGCCGCGGTTGACCTTCAGATCGATCCCGTTCAATACATAACGGTTATCATATTTCATGCGCAGGTCTTCAATCGATAACACTTCATTTTCGGACATGATTGATTCTCCCATTCCCTCTTTTGTCGTCTCATACCTACCTTATTATGGAAGCGCGGGAAAATCAACCGTTGGCGGTATACTCGCTCCGCAAAAGCCCCATGTGCACAATGTCATGCCAGGCACCGTTCCGGTACAAGCTCTGTCTGGAGCTGCCTTCGTGGACGAAGCCGATTTTTTCATACAGCTTGATCGCTTTATGGTTAAAGGAGAACACCCGCAGGCTTACCCGGTGCAGATTCAGCTCCAAAAAGGAATAATCCAGCAGCAGCTCCATCGCTTCCGAGCCGTATCCCCCTGCCCCAATAATTTTTATCGCCGATGTCGATGATGCACTCCGCATTGCGATTCTTGAAATCGATGCCGACCAACGACATGATGCCGATCGGTTGACCTGATTCCTTCGCCTGGATCAGATAGCTCTTCGAGGACGGAGTGCCGAGGATCACATGCTGAACGAAGTCCTTGGTCTCCTCCATTTGGTAAGTATCCAAGCTGGGACTGGTTGATTGCATCACTTCCAGGTCATTTCGCCAGGTATGATACAGCTCCGCGTCATCCATGGTCATTTTTCGACAAGACAATCTAGCAGAATCAAACAGCATTGCTATGAGCCCCTTTCTGTCATCATGATTCAATGGTTATCGGATTTAGCATTTCGCCGAGAGAGTAGAGGAAAGACTCCAGCTGCTCCGGCACGCAAGTCACCCCAGCCCCAAGCTGGAAGGTATCCAGCATGAGTCCGTTGAGAAACGAGATCATGTACCGTGCGATGGCTTCCGGTTCCAGACGCGGCCGAAACTCCCCTTGCTCCTGCCCCTTCCGGATGACCCCGCACAGAGCCTCAACCGTAATCTGATAGCGCTCGGTAATATAGGGATCTCCTTGCTTCGCATGATCATAAGAGGAAGACAGGAAGTATTCCGCCCTGGCGAGTACAAGCGAGTGATGGATCAGCGAGATGTCCTCCTGCTGTTTCTTGATCCAGTCCAACATTTGCTTCCACATCGAATGTGGCGAATCCGGTTCAAAAAAACGGAGCGCCTCCTGATCGTCATAACGCAGAACCTCCAGAAAAACATGCTCCACATTGCCAAAATACGCGTACACGGCGCCGCGGGACATGCCGGCTTCCTCCATGATGTCCTGCATCACGGTGCGGGTATAGCCCTTCCTAATAAAGACGCGCCTGGCTGCTCTCAAGATTTCAAGCTTTTTTTGCTGCTTGTATTCGTCGCTGACCCTTGGACACATAATCCTCCCCACCCTCGACCTTAAACTGACACTGGTGTCGTTTTTCACACCATATTATAAACGACATTCATGTCGTTTTCAAATACCATCCAGTAATTTACGCTGATCCCTTACAGCAAAGCCCTTTAAAAGGACAAGTTGAGCGCAGCCATGACACTATCATTTTTTAGATGGAATGTCCCATAATGCCCCTGTCGCTTGATCTTTGAAAACAACTTGTTCTATTTTCCGGCAGCTGCACATTTCCGTCAACATTCGCGAATCCCCGCATATATATGGGGGAGAACGAAAAGAGGTGATCGGACATCATTAAGGGCATCGGCCGCATACTGGTCTTCGCCTTACTGCTCGTATTCTTTCTCCCCTCCGTTACCCAAGGCGCGGCAGCAGGACAGAAGCTGGACAGTAAGTACACCAAGTACGCACAGTTTATCGTCATTGACAAATCCACCAACAAGCTGACGTATTACGAAAAAGGCAAGGTCATAAAAACATTCCCCGTGGCCACCGGCAAAAAACCCTCCTATACGCCGGAAGGACTGTTCAAAATCCACGAAAAAGTGAAGAACAGACCGTACTACAAGGAAGGCATCAAGGGAGGAGATCCGCGCAACCCGCTTGGGGACCGCTGGCTCGGCATTAATGTGAAAGTGAACGGCCGAACCAGTTACGCTTATGCCATCCACGGCAACAACAACGCGAATTTGATCGGAAAGTACGTATCCGCGGGTTGTATCCGGATGCACAACAAGGACGTGCGATGGCTCTACGACAAAGTAAAAATGAACACCCCCGTCCTCATCCAAAAATAAGGCGCGACCATGAAAAAGCCAAACACTGCACAAGTGTTTGGCTTTTTTAGGTTTAACGTTTTACGAGCCGTACTCGGCTCCGAATTCAATAATGTTGCGGTCCGGATCGAGCACGAATATCTGGGCGAAGCCCGCTACGCTGTCGGGTTTGGCTACATACTCGACGTTCATCCGGTCCAGCCATTCCTTGGTTTCGCGGTAGCTCTTCACCCAGATCGAGAAATGTCCGTCCGTTGTATCGATGCCCCGTTCCCGCAGCGTATCGCTGATGGGATGCTCCAGCAGATGGAGCTGCTGGTTCCCGACGGCATACCATACCCCTTTCGAATCAAACGGCGGGCGCGGCAGCTCCCGAAACTTGAGAACGTCCGAGTAAAAAAACTTCGCCTTCTCCAAGTCGCGCACCGCCAAGCTCACATGGTGCAGTCCTTCAAATTGAATCATGAATCCCACCCCCAGGTATGTAACTGTATTGTAAAGGATACCTTATCATTATATAACATGAATTAACCAGCCAAGGGGGGAGTTCACCATGGATATCCATTCGAATGAATACAAAATCGCTGCGCTCAACGGAAATGAAGGCACTTTGAAGGCAATTGAAGACGCCGAAACCAAAATTGCCGAGCTGACGGGCAAAGAGATCACGCTGATTGCCTACGAGAAAGAACAAACACAAGGGGAGATGCCATAACCAAGCCCCTTAGAAAAAAGGCTGCCCTCCACGCGTCTACAGTGACCTTGGAAGAGCAGCTTTTTCATTAGATGAAGCTCGACGCCGTCACGGCCGCCTGATAGGTTACGTTAACCTCAAGCGGTCTGTCGGTTAGACCATTCAGGTCGAAGAGCATCCGGTCGGCTTCCAATTCCTCGATTTCCTCGACTACGCCTCCCACATAATCCGAAAGGCGGTCCTGCGTAGAGGAGATTCGCGCGAGAAGCCCGCCGTAGCGGAGATCCAGCACTTCCCAGCCAAATGGCTTATACGTGCTCATCCAAAGCGCCCTGTGGGATAAACGCAATGTCTCGATGCGCCGCTTCAGCTGGTTTAACGGAGAATCCGCCGCGGAAGCAAGCTCAGCAAGCCGGCCTTTGTTGCCCGTGTCGTAGAGCCTTTTCAACGTAACGCCCAGGGTGCTCTTGATAACGAGGACCGAGGCCAATTTTTCATAGAAATCATAAAGGCGGTTAAACGGTGCCGGGTACTGTTCCTTGCAGTCCCGCCATCTCTGCTCCAGCTCGGCGTAATGTCCAGGCAGCACGGAATCCGCTTCCCCCTCCACATGCTTGTCCAGCAGTCCCAGCAAAGGATCCTGCCACAACAAATACTTCGAGGGATTGGCCATCCAGTGATTTCCCTCCGACACGCCGGGAACCTCATCCATATATTTCAGCGCGTTCAGCGATCCGAACAAATCGATGCCCGTGCAAGCCGCGAGCCTTCTTGCCAGAAGCTCGTCGCTGATACCGTCTCCGTACCCATGCTCGGCAAACAGCTGGAGGCCCGCCAGGATGACCAGGTGATTGGTTTCGTTTCCGTTATCCCCCCAGGCGGTGGCGATGACTTCGCGGATCCCTTTCGTTTTGGCGGCGCGCAGGGCAGGATGGCTGGTCATCCAGGTCTTGCCGTTGTTCGGACTGATGCTGTTCCACATATGAATGCCGCCAGCAAAAATCGGCTTGGAGCCCAGCTTCATATGCTTATCATACAGCCGCTCATACCCCTCTTCATCCCTGCGTCCGTAATCCCAATATACGAATTGGACGCCTTGGGGAATGCGGCTCATATTGTCGTCGGAAAAATCCGCATCCAGATTGTACAGCGAACCTTGATAATCGTTGGCCAGCAAATTAAAATACATGTCGCTCCAGATCATCGGCCGGAGTCCGAGACGCTCGGTAATGGCAAGCACCCGGCTGACATGGTCATTCATAATCTGAAACCGGTCCTGGACCCCGTTCAATTTTAAATACTTGCCAAGGCCGACCTGAAACGCCTCGTCCATCCCGATGTGAATCCGCTTGGAACGGAACATCCGGGATGCGGCGGTGATCATCTGTTCGATGAAAGCATACGTCTTGGGCTCACCTGCGAGCAAAATATCCGCATGATCCTTCATATCCGCGGCATAGCCCCATTTCAGCGCTTGCTGCAGATGCCCCAAGGTCTGGATGCACGGAATCATCTCGATGCCGAACAGGTCCGCGTAATCGTCGCATTCCCTCATTTCCGAAGCCGTGTACCGGCCGCGCATATAACCGAAATACGGCTGCTCTTTCACCTCGTACGTATCCTCGGTATACATCATCAGCCCGTTCAGCCCCATCAAAGCCATATAGCGGATAAACTGCTTGATCACCGGAACCTTAAGCACGCCATTGCGCGAAACGTCAAGCATCGTGCCGTTGAAGTCAAACCTGGGCTCCTCGGTCAACTCGAACCGGTCACGCTCCCTCGCCTGCTCCAGAAACACCCCTAAAGCACGAAAAAAATGAATCTTCTCCTGGTATCGGATCGTCCCCTGCCCATCCTTTAATGATAACTGGATCGGTCCTGGAGCCTGTATGACCCGAATCTTTAGGCCCTCTCCCTCCGTAATGCGGATATCCAATATGTCCGAGAGCTCGCCAACCCCTTCAAGCAGCTTCTCCGGCAGGTTATCAAAATAAATCTTCATCTCCATACCTCCATTCCGTTTTTGAGATGATGCCTATCACATTGCAAGACAGCAAAGCCCGATCCCTGTCATTTCGGAATCGGGCTTTTGCTAGCCGGGATGGATCACCATGCCCGGCGTATATTTGATCGAAACTTACTCGGCCGAAACTTTAACGCCCAGCGTCAAGATCTCATAAGGTTTCACCGGCAGCGTAAAGCTTCCATGATTGTCAAAGCTTTGAACCGCTCCCTCTTCCTCCAGGATATTGCTCTTGTACACGCCCTGGGACGGCAGGGAAGATGTCAGCGCGAGCTCAGCATCTGTGCCTGCCAAATTAAACCAGCGCAGCATCAAGTCCCCAGTGTTCGGATTCACTTTCAGGGAAGAGAATGCAAGCTCTTCGCGGCTCCATGCCAGCGGCGCGGAGGTGGAAGCCACCTGTCCGGTATGAACGCCGGTCTGGGCAGCCGTCCATGGAATCTGGAACTGGTAAGCCTCGGCATAAGCGCCGGAAGCGATGCCGTCGCCCTGATGCGGAATGACCTCCATACGTACCGTATGAACGCCGATGCACTGGGCTTCAGGCGTCGGGAAGTAACCCCAATCGCCGAGCTCGCCTACGGAGCGAAGCAGCGTAACGGCAATCGTATTCCGACCGTCCCGCAGGACTTCGTACTCGTTTAAGCCCTGGTTGGCCACCGTCAGTCCTGCCGCAGCCGCCGAAATGTCTACGAAAGCCTGTTGATGAGCCGTGTAGCTCGGGTTCTCCCATTCGGCAGCCGGGTCATTATCCCGTTTCGCCACTTCGAACATGGAATCCACGTAATGGGAAGATGCCTCCAAATCGGTCGGGAACAAAGCACGCACCCGATGATCCTTCGCCTGATTATCCAACGTGGCTTCGATCTCCACGCCTTTGCCGCTGCGGTTCAAGCTGACCACGGTACGTATGCGCATCGGCACCATCTCGCTCGATCTTTGCGCTTTGCGGTTCGGATAATACACAAGCTCATGCTGCTCTTCATCCAGCTTACTGTCCGCCATAGCCGGAATGGACCAGTTATGAACGATTTCAACGGATGCCCGGTAAGGCGTGTCTTCCAGAACCGTAATTTCGGCGGTCAGTCCTTTGGTTGTCAATGGAACTTCACCGTCCGGCTGTTTGTACATATATTCGTTACCGATGTCTCCGGTATTTTCATAAACGCCCAGATCGCGGTATACTTGTCCGTTCTTTTTATCCGTCAGGGAGAAGGAACCGTCCGCTTGGATTTCGACCTTGATCAGGTCATTTTCCAACACGTTCGACTGGCTGATCAGAGATCCCGTCTCGGCAGGCTTCACTTCGCTCTTCACCCAAGCATAGGCAGTCAAGCCCATGGCAGGAATGTCGCTTGCCTCGAAAGTCAGTCTCACGCGGCGGCACATGTACGGCTGGCGGAAACGGTCGTCCGGCAGATCGTACCCGAACTGAAGTCCCAGGTCCTCTACGGTGCAAGGCACGGCTTGACCTTGAGCGTTAACCAGCACGCGGCCGGACAAGTCGACTTCCTTCATCCGGCGGCTGGTTTCCTCAAGCGAATAGCCTTCCCGGAAATAGAGGCGTTTCGCGTCCAGCTCGATGCTGACCGTACCGCTGCGTTCCCATCCGGTCGTATTGAATACGACCAGCGGCAGCGGATCGGTGCCCCATTGCTCGAATGCGGTTGTGTCCACCGCATCCGCGATGACGCGCACGCTGTCGTCCACGATATTTTCCGCCACGTGGGCGCTTTTCTCGAAGCGGGTGACCATCTCGCGGTGAACTTCGTCCACGCTGCAGCCGCAGATGCTGTCATGCGGATGATTCTGCATCAGCGTCTTCCACGCATAGGTGAACAGATGATGCGGATACTCCTTGCCAAGCAGGCTGGCGTAGGATGCCAGCGGCTCGGCCACTTTTTCCAGCAGAGTCTGGCCGCGCTGGTTCATCTGCTTCAGGTATACGCGCGCCGAAGCGGTGTTCACGAGCGTTCCCCATCCATCGGTGCGCTGGCTGCGGAGCTCTCCTTTGACGGAGGAAAGATCCTGCGGCAGCTTCTCGCGGACCGCTTTCAGGTAATCGTCGAAATTGGAGTGGATAAACTCCGTATCCGGATACAGCTTCTTCGCTGTACGAATGCCTTCCGGAAGATCGGTCTGAATCGGCTGATGATCGCAACCGTTCATGTACAGCAGCTCAGGCGTGGAAGCGTACTTCTCGGCATCCGCCAGCTTGCGGTCCCAGAACGCCTTCGCCTCGGCTTCATCCACGGGTACCTCGTTGCCGTTGCTGTACCAGTTGGCAAACAGGATGCCCAGCACCTTGGAGCCGTCCGGACCTTCCCACATCAGCTCGGAGAACGAAGATTCATAGCCGCTGTCGGAGACGGTATTGTTAAAGCCCGTCGGCTTCACGCCCCGTCCGAAGAAGGCGTTATCGATGCCGGACTGGAGCATCAGCTGCGGGATTTGGCCCGTAAGTCCAAACGTATCCGGGAAATACCCGATTTTGGCAACCGTCCCGTACCGCTTCGCATCCTGGTGCCCGATCTGCATATTTCTCACGTTGGCTTCGCTGCTCGTCAGGTACGCATCCTGCAGGATGTACCAAGGACCGATGATGATGCGGCCGTCCGTGATCAGCTTCTCCAGCTGTTCTTTTTTCTCAGGTCTTACTTGTAAATAATCTTCGATAATAATCGTCTGGCCATCAAGGAAAAAGCTGCGGTATTCCGAGTCCTTTTCCATCGTCTCAAGCAAGCTGTCCATCAGCTCGATTAACCGCACATGGTGCTTTTCGTACGGCAAATACCACTCGCGGTCCCAGTGAGTATGAGAAATGATATGTGCCTTTCTGGATTGGTCCATCTCTACTTAGTCCCCCTTATGTTAGCCTTTCGATACGGTGATTTCGACTTCATCCGGACGGTACACCGATAACAGGTCGCCGCTCGCATCCACTGCGAACAAGATCGAACGATCCGCCTCGAGCACGAATGAATAGATAAGGCCGGTTGAAGGATCCTTCACCTCGACGTTCGCATCCCACGATTGCTCTGAGCCGAAGACGAAGAGGGCTCCTTCTTCAAACGTTACTTTGCGTCCGTATACGCCGGAATGTTCTCCGCCTTGATTCCAGATCAGTCCCGTGTCGGCTGCGGACAACTCCAATGCATGCCGGTACAAAGCGGAAATGGCGTCGATCCGGTCGTTCAGTTCCACCGGAAGCGGGCTCCAGAGCAGACGTCCTTCTCCAAGCTTCACGTCCACGAGCGAGTCGCCGGCTGCGTCTGCCGGTTTAGCCCCGCTGCCTGCCGGAATTTCTTTGCTCAGCTCGGCAATCTTGCGATGACCATATGAAACGGGCCATGCACGATCCCCTAAGCGCAAGCTTTCTTCCCGGCGCACATTTGCCAGCTTGCGTTCGCCCAGCTCTGCGGCCATGCGATCAACCGGATGCCAGTAAGCATCCAGACCGATCGGACCGGTCAGGAGCAGCGTGGCTCCCGTTTCCTCTACGATCGTTATCAATTCGGCGAACGCCTGATCATCCACATTGTGGGCGCTCGGCAGAATGATGAATTTCGCCGGATTGCTGCGCAGCGAGCTTAAATCATATTCCCCAACGGCACGGAACGGCACGTTCAGCTCGTAAGCAAGCGCGCGCGTCGCCTTCGTCGTCGCTTCAAAAGCAAGCTTCCGGTTGGAGAAATCGTTGGAATAAGGGAAGATGACCGCGGTCTCTTCAAGCTTCCGGCCTGCAAACAAATCCCGGATGCCTTCCATGAAGGAGCCGAAATCATACGATACATCCGCTTCCGGTTTCTCCGTGCCATCGGCGCGGACAGCTCCGATATGCGATTCATTGGCATTATCCATGTAGAAGTTGGTGTTCCAGATCCAATGAATGGCTCCTGCGCCACCGGTAGAGAAGGCGTAAGCATATTTGCGCTCCAGCAGGTTCCGAAGCTCGGCTTCGCTCCGCTTCGCCCGGCCGTCCGGTGTTTCCACGTACATAATGCCCGTTTCCTGAATCAGGTTCGGTTTATCCGGCGTTTTGGCAAAGATGCCGTCCCAGATCAAATAGTCGTTGAACCACCAGGAGTGAACCGTCGTATAGTCCACGGCTTCGGCATAGAAGAACGGGGATGGACGCTGTGCGCCAAGCGCCTCGTCTTGTCCGACGGTCACCATATGGTCCGGGCACACCGCCTTGATATCTTCATATAATTCCTTGGCCCAGCGGTTATGCATATCCATGGAGAACAATACATAATCGAGCCATTGCCCGCCTTTTTTCCCCTGGTGCATGTCTTGAACGTCAAAATTAATGGCTTGAGGCTCCGGAGGAACCACGGAGTCAAAACCCGGCAGCTGATCGGCCGTCATGTTCCAGCGTTCCTGTAAACGCTCAATCGAGCCGTGACGCTTCTTCAGCCAATCGACATAAGCCTGCCGCTCGAACGGATCCTTCGCCGAACGCGGACCGTCCGAGAAAATTTGCGGCGGATCGAACATGGAAGGCTCGTTGATCAGGTCCCAGTCCACATTCTTTGTGTCTTTGTGCCTTGTCACGATGGAGCGTATGAAACGCTTCTGCGCTTCCACGCTTCGCGGATCGAGGTAAGGATTCTGGCCTTCCCATGTCTCCGGCGTGAAGGAGAAGAAGGTAAACGTTACCTGCAGATCATGCTTCTTCGCCGTTAACAGGAAGGCGTCAATCGAACGCATAACCTCCTCGGATGCATGCCCGTCCACCTGCATAATATTGCGATAAGCGGTCCAAATGCCGGTGCGGATCCAGTTGATGCCGGCCCCCGCATTTGCGCCATATCACGATCCCATACATCCGTATTCGGAAGGAACAGGAATTTACGCGCGACATCGGACGTCATGTACGTCATGCCGACAACCGGCATCGGACGGCCGTCCTTGATGAAGTAATCCCGGTTGCAGGTTACGGGCGAGCCTGCCTGCAGCAGCTGCGGATCAGCTCCCCAGAAGCCTTGTCTCAGCCTGCGGATTTCTCCGTCCGGCCCTTCGGCTTCGCACACCACGCGATAAGCTCCCGGCTTGATATCGAGTGCAACCGGGATGCGCTGTACATAAAATTGCCCGGTCACGTCCACGGTAACGGTATGATTCCATTCGGAAGATTCATCCCCGTCGTGCTTGACAGAGATGCGGAACGTCCAGCTCTGCGGCTCATGAACCTGCAGGCCCCGGCCAAGCCTTTGCGCCTGCAGGGTCAGAATCGCGCGCTCGCCGGACTCGTAGGTCGCATAATTCGGCTTGATCCACAGCTCGGTAATCCCCTTCGCGCAGAATGCCGCCCAGCGGCGCACCTCTGCTCCTCCATCCTGTTCCCAGAAGGAAGCGGTGAGTGGCTGATTCACAAACAGCCAGCGTCCGCCCAAGAAAGGTCCGCCGACATTTTCCCATAGAACAACCGGAGCGGCGACCTCTCTCCCGTTCGCCGTGCTTCCCTTAAGGAGCGGATAAATCCGGGTATCCATCGGCCCGGCCGATCCCATTTGGTGAGGCAGATCACTGCTCTTGGTGACATGCGGAACCAAATTCCACGTATCGCTGACGGTTAACCGTTCCCGGCTGCTCTCCATCAGCGGTATAACGTCGCTTGCAATCAAATGATCGACACGCCCGCTGTCCACAGGCAGCACCTCATGAATATGAAGCTGCTGGTGATACGCCGTCTGTTCGTGCTCCACCACCCAAGCGCCGTCCTCTTTGCGGACAGGACGCTTGAAGGGTGCGCCGCCAACGCTGACCAAGCCGCCGCCGTTTCTCAGGAAGTCCAGAATCGCTCTCCAGGCGGATTTCGGAAAATAAGGCGAGTGCAAATTGACAAAGCTTGCACCTTGTCCGCCTGACGATGCCAGCGCTTCAGCGAGGTCCTCGGCGCTGCATACCGCATCAAATGCATTCAGAGCCGCGGCGCTAGCCGGCAAACCGGCAGCTTCTGCTGCCGGAAAGGACGGATCATAGAATACAATCAGGCGCCCGCTCATAGAATCCCTGCTTTCATCGCCTGATACACCAATTGCGAGAACAGGCTGTTGGACCAGGCAAACCACGATCTGGTGAAGACTTTCGGATCGTCGGCATGGAATCCTTCATGCATGAAGCCGGTATCGGCATCGGTCGCTTCCAGCAGCGCAATCATCTCCAGCTTCTCTTCTGCCGTCTGTGCCGTAATTCCCTGCATGGACAAGGCCATATGCCAGATATAATCCGGCGGCGTATGCGGACTGCCGATTCCTTTGGCAACAGCGCCCTCGTAGTAGAAAGGATTCTCTTTGCTGAGCGCGAACCGTCTGGTGTTTTGGTAGATTGGATCATCCGCGGAGCAATACCCCAGATAAGGAATGGACATCAATCCTGGAGTGCCCGCATCATCCATCAGGCAGTAATTTCCGTAACCGTCCGTTTCATAGGCGTAGATCGGTCCGAACTCCGGATGACGATAGATGCCGTACAGCTGAATTCCGTGATCCACGTCAGCTTCAAGTCGTTTCAATTCATCCAGCAGCTTCATGTCACGGAATACCCATTCCGCGAATTCCTGCATTTGACGAAGGGCCACAACGGCGAACATGTTCCCCGGAATGTTGTAGTGGAAATCACAGGCATCGTCGCTTGAACGGAAGCCCGACCAGATCATGCCCGTATAATTCACCGGCATGCCGAGACCGTTGTTGCGCAAGGAATCGGTTGGAATTCCGTTATCCCGCGTGAAACGGTAAGGCGATTTCTCGAAATGGTGCTGTTCGGTTTTAAACAGCTCGATGATTTTGATCATAGCCGACTTAAAGTTGGCGTCGAACACATCCGTCAGGCCGGTTTCCTTCCAGTACAGGTAGGCCAGGCGAACGGAGAAGCACAGCGAATCGATTTCGAATTTGCGCTCCCATACCCATGGCGACATGTCCGTTTCGTCGGTCGTGTTCCAGTGCCAGTCGTTGGCCGATTCATTGAAGGCATTGGCATAAGGATCGATATGAATATATTGAAAATGGCGTTTGATCAATCCGCTTAGAATCCGCTGAAGGTGCGGATCGTTCTTGGCAAACGGAATGTAATGGATCACTTGCTCTACCGAATCGCGCAGCCACATGGCCGGAATATCGCCGGTGATCACAAATGTCGTGCCATCCTCCATCAATTTGGTGGTTGTTTCCAGCGTGTTCGGGAACGTGTTCTTGAACAGCTGAAGCAGCTTGGGACGGTGCGCCAGCTTTTCTTCGGCCTCTTGCAAAACCGCCTGAATGGATTGCGGCAGCTCTAGCTCCGGCATTGGTATTTTGGGGAGTCTGAATTGTTCCATGATTTGTTCTGGCTCCTTTGACTAAGTATGTTGTGTGGTCAATTTGATGGTTTTGATCTCGTACGGCAGGAATTGAAGGGTTAGCCTTCCTTCCGCGATATCCAGTTGTTCGAGTTCTTCTTCCAAGGCGTTGGATCGATGGACCCTTTCGCAAGGATAAGGCCAGCTCACTGTTGCCGCATCCCGGCCGCCCGCGGACTCATACATCCGAAGGACGTACCCCGTGCCGTCTTCTGCCGGCTTAACGGTATCCAGGATAACGTGATCGCTCTCGAAAGGAATAAACGAATGCACGGCAGGCTGCGAACCCTTCTTCGAACCTGTTCTCACCCATGGCAGATCATGATTAAGCTCGGCTGCTTTGCGGACGATTCCGGCGCTTCTCCAGTCTCCGTTATGCGGATAGAGGGAATACGTGAACTCATGCTCTCCCAAATCCGCCGTGACATCCGGCCATTTCGGCGCGCGCAGCAGCGACAGCCGGATCGTGCTGTCCTGAACATCATATCCGTATTTGCAGTCGTTGATCAGGCTGACGCCGTATCCATGCTCCGACACATCCGCGAAGCGGTGTCCGCAGACTTCATATTGCGCCTGCTCCCAGCTCGTATTACGATGAGTCGGTCTCTCAATGGTTCCGAACGGAATCTCGTAGGTGGCCTTCTCGGCAACGACGCCGATCGGGAAACCGACTTTCAGCAATTTATGCGATTCGTTCCAGCTGACAAACGTCTTGAAGTCGATCCGTCGGTCATGATGATAAAAAATCATATCCTGCGTGATCTCCGACTGATGAATGCGCCAGCGGAAACGCAGCACATCCTGGACTTCGCCCGCAGACACCAGCTTCTTCTCGATCAGCTCGGCATCGCCGGCGGATTGCTCCTCGTAGCGGGTATCGATATCCCACGCATCCCACAGCGTCGGACGGTCATGGAAGAAGTGGAAACGATTCGCGGCTTCGCCCGGCTTGATTACTTCCCGTTGTGCTTCTTTATCCCACAGGCTCGTGATTTCGCCGCGCTCGTTAAAGCTGACCTTATAGAAATCCGTTTCCCAAGAATCTGCGAACACTGTAGTAGACTTCTCCGCTGCCTTTCCGTTTCCTGCCGAAGGCTTCAACCAGATGGTTGTGTATCCCAAAGCCGGGATGCCTTGAACATGAACGTTCAAGCGCTGCGAGGTTTCGCCGTTCTCTCCGGATAAGGCATCGAATAGCAGCGGCGAGCCATCCGAATCGTACGGTGTAAGACCATGCTCTACTTCTAGCGAGATGACGGCGTCTCTTCTCCATCCAAGTCCGTTGAAGATAACATACGGAACGCCTTCCCCTTCTGTATCGGCCTGGTCCGCCAATACCTGAAGCCCGAGATTCAGGCTATGATTTCCTTTTTGGAATACCTCTTTGTATTCCTTCTCGGAGGTCACGTAAGATTCCGTTATCGCGGAACCCGGAATAATATCGTGGAATTGATTCAGCAAAATCAGCTTCCAGCCGTCATGCAGCTCGCTGACGATGCCCTGCTTCTTCTCGTTGTCCATCGACGGGAAAGCTACCGAGTTCCATAGCTCCGCCTCGCGGAACAGGATTTCCGCTTTCCGGTTATGGCGCTTGTTTCGTGCATGCGTCGTATAGGTGCCGCGATGAAGCTCCAGGTATAAATCCCCGCGCCATTTCGGCAGCTTCGGCTGAGCTGCGTCGATCCCGTCAAAAAACTCGGCAGCCGTGCTGTATTTGTTGGCAGGCTGGCCGACCATCAGCTCGGCCCGGTTGATGTATTCCAGCATCTCGCGAGTTACGCCTCCGCCGCCGTCGCCGTGTCCATACAGCAGCATCTGCTCCGGATGAACGGCCTTTTGACGGTACGACTGCCAATGCTCGTGAACGTCCTTCGGCAGCGTGTTCTCGTTCACGCCATGGTTCAGATAGGAGAGCATCGGCGTTCCATCGATCCCGACCCAATGGAATAGATCGTACGGGAACACATTCGTATCGTTCCAGCCAAGCTTGGTTGTCATGAAATAATGAATGCCGCCATGCTTCAAGATTTGAGGCAGGGATGCACAGTATCCGAACGTATCCGGCAGCCATTCGATTTGCGATGTCAGGCCAAACTCTTCTTGATAGAAGCGCTGCCCGTACAGCATTTGACGCATGAGGGATTCCCCGCTCGGAATGTTCAGGTCCGGTTCGACCCACATCCCGCCGACCAGCTCCCAGCGCCCTTCCTTGATTCTGGCCTTCACTCTCTCGTACAGCTCGGGATCGTGATCCTTCAGGAATTGGTACAGCAGCGGCTGACTCTGAGCGTACTTGAATTCGGGATATTCGTTCATCAGCGCATCCATCGTGGAGAAGGTGCGGCTTGTTTTTCGTACGGTTTCGCGAACGGGCCACAGCCAGGCGATGTCGATATGGGACTGGCCCACCATATGCTCGGTGCCTTCAGAATGGCCGCCTATGGCTGCGACCGACTGTTTCAGATCATGCTCAATCGCGGTTACCTCGGCACCATCCCGAATGGCAGCGTCATTCAAGCCTACGAAGCGATCCATGGCCTGATACAGCGCCTCCATCAAACGGATGCGCCGCATATCGGTATCCGGCAGCAGGATAAGCGAATCCCGGATCACGGTAGCGGTGTACATCAGGCTCTGGACAGGCACGTTTACGCGGACAAGCAAACTTTGTACGCGGGTAATCGGTGGCTGAATGACAGCCTGCTGATTCAGCGGGTCGACCGGCTCCGGAATCGGATCGAACAATTCGATCTCAAGCTCCATGTTCATTCCGGTGCGCTTCGGATCCAGCGTAACGAAAGTATGATTCCGGTCCAATCCCTGATAAGACGCGCCATTAATGCGCAGCAGCCCCTCGCCCCCGGATTGAAACACGAGCCCAAGCGCTCCATCTGCCCATTGCGGGAGTAACTCAAGATTCCTCCTAAAGAAATAGGTTGTCCCCTGCGTGCTCGGAAACCTGTTGAAGTTCTGCCCCTCCGGATAAGGGGCCGTCTCTTCGTACACGCCCGGAACCATGTAAGTGGACCGGGTAATGTTCCAATCTCGAAGCTCCGTCGATTCGAGCCACTGCCGCTCCGACAGTTCGCGTATAAAGCGTCGAATACGTTCCATTGATTAATCCTCCTGTACGGTCAGATCTGCACTAAGCGTATCGTTCACATGCCTGCCTAGCATAACACGGAACAGCCCGGGTTCAACCACCTGCCGGTAATCTTGACCGATATATTGAAGCTGTTCCGGACCGATCGTGAATTCCACCTTGCGCCGCTCTCCGGGCTGCAGGGAAATTTTCTGGAAGCCCTTCAGTTCACGGGCGGGTCTTGTATATTTGCTGGCGGCATCGCTTACGTATAATTGTACAACCTCGGACCCTTCACAGTCACCGCTATTTGTAACGTTCACGGAAACAACGGCCGTACCGTCCGTTCCGATCACTTCTGGAGTCATTTGAATATCCGAATAACTGAATTCGGTATAGCTTAGCCCGTATCCGAACGGATAACGCGGCTGGGAATCCTCTTCAAGGTAACGCTTACCGCGCGACCGCTTGCCGTTATAGTAAACCGGCAGCTGCCCGACATGCTTCGGTATCGACATCGTCAGCTTGCCGGACGGATTCACGTCCCCGAACAAAATGTCCGCTATCGCATGTCCGCCTTCCTGTCCAGGATACCATGCTTCCAGAATCGCATCGGCATGCTCGTCGATCCACGGCTCCGCGATCGGACGGCCGTTGATGTACACCACGATCATCCGCTTGCCAAGCTTATGGATCTCCTGCGCCAAATCCAATTGAACGCCGGATAGCTGCAGCGTCATCCGGTCAATGCCTTCGCCGCAATCCATGTCGCTTAAAGCATCGTCCGTGACCTTCGAGGCCCCTGTGCGCAAATCAATCGTGCCTTCGCCAAAATCGCGGGCGCTGGAACCGCCAAGCACCATAACCACGGTATCGGCCTGTTCCGCACAAGACAATGCGAATTCAAAGCCCTCCCTGGAATCGTCCTTAATGCGGCATCCCGGAGCGTACAATACGCGCTGCGCTTCCTCTCCCAGTTTCGCGCGGATTCCGCCAAGCACGGTGGTCACGGCTGCCGGCGGCTGAGGAGAGGTGTAGTCTCCAAGCTGATTGTATCCCTGATCGGCATTAGGTCCAATGACGGCAATCACGCCGCCTTCCTTGGATAACGGCAGAGCCTTTGCTTCGTTCTTAAGGAGAACGATGCCTTCTGCCGCAAGCTGCCTGGCAAGCCCGATATGCTGCCCGCTGCCGATCACGTTCTCGGCTGTCTGGGGATCCACGTAAGGATTCTCGAACAATCCGAGCTTGAATTTTAACGTCAATACACGGCGTACGGCCTCGTCCAATACCGAGACCTCCAGCTTGTTTGACTCGACAGCCTTCTGAAGATGCTTGCCGAACATCTCGCCAGACATCTCCAAATCGATGCCGGCGCGGATGGCCTGCACAGCGGCATCCATTCCGTCTTCGGCGGTATCGTGGCCGCTGGCCAGCATATCGATGGCGCCGCAGTCGGTGATTACCATGCCGTCAAAACCCCACTCCTTGCGGAGAATGCCGTCAAGCAGCTCCGTATTGACGGTGCATGGCACGCCGTCAATCTCGTTATAGGCGGGCATAATGGAGGCCGCTCCCGCTTCCACGGCCTTCTTGAACGGCAGCATGTCCACTTCCATCAGCTCACGCGTGCCCATGTGCACGGGTCCGGCATTTCTCCCGCCTTCCGAGCTGCCATAGCCAACGAAATGCTTCAAGGTCGCCGCAACGCTGCTCGGGCTGTCCAGGGACTCGCCCTGAAGGCCTTCCACCGATGCGACCGCATATTCGCTGATCAGGTACGGGTCTTCACCGAAGCATTCCTCGGTACGTCCCCATCTTGGATCGCGCACGACGTCGAGCACCGGCGAATAGGTGACCGCGCCGCCCTGGCTGCGTGTTTCCAGCGCGACGGCCCGGCACATGTCGCGGTATAAATCCAAGTTCCACGTGCTCCCGATGGACAACGGCACCGGAAAGACCGTGCCGCCGATGGCCATGTGACCATGCGAGCATTCTTCCCCGATCAGGATCGGAATGCCAAGTCGGGACTGCTCAATGGCGTACCGCTGGATGTGATTGACGGCTTCCGCTCCTTCACGCGGAGAAAGACCGGTCTCAAGTGTTACACCGGTCCATGGATCAGCGCGAAGGGTCCCGTAAAGGGATCCGACGCCGCCATTTTTAACTTGCTCTTTAAATGAATCCGTTAATGTAATCTGACCTTCATTCACCTCATAGGTCTTCCAGCCGAACGGCTGGATCAGCTGCCCCACCTTTTCCTCCAGGTTCATCAGGCCAAGCAGATGTTCCACTCTTTCCGCAATGGGTTTACGGGGATCTTTATAAGTCATCTTATACCCTCCGGTACTTGAAGAATTTATTCTTTAACCGCGCCGATGGTCAGACCTTGAATGAAGTAGCGCTGGAAGAACGGATAGGCCAGAATAATCGGACCGGTTGCCAGAACGACCATCGCCATCCGCGAAGTATCCTGCGGCATGCTCTGAAGAGCGGCCATGCTAAGGGATGAGTTCTGCGAGTTCTGCAGGATGAACTGCATGCTGGTTTCGATCCGCATGAGCATGGATTGCAGCGGAACCAGGTTCGGATCGTCGATGTAGAGCAATGCGTTGAACCAATCGTTCCAATACCCAAGCGTGCTGAACAAACCGATGGTAGCCAGACCCGGCAGGGATAGCGGCAATACCAGCTTGTAGAAAATCTTAAACTCGCTCGCACCGTCGATTTTACCGGATTCGATGATGGCGTCCGGAACGCTGGTGCTGTAGAACGTACGCAGAATCATGATATAGAAGGCATTGAGCGCCAAAGGCAGAATCAAAGCCCAGATGGAATCTTTCAGACCCAGCAATTGCGTTGCTACGATATAAGTCGGTACCAGACCCCCGTTGAACAGCATCGTGAAAAATGCGAAGAACGAGAAGAAGTTCCGGTATCTGAACCCTTTGCGGGAGATGGCATAAGCATAAAGCGAAATGATGAACAGACTGAGCAGCGTACCTACGACCGTGACAAAGATCGTTACGCCGTAAGAACGAAGAAGCGTGTCGCCTGTCTGGAATACGTATTTGTAAGCTTCAAGACTCCATTTCTCCGGCCAGATTTGGTATCCGTTTCGGGCCAGTGAGCCTTCGTCTGTAAATGAGATGATCATAACGAACAGGAACGGAAATACACACAGGAACGAGAAAATACCGGCAATCAGGTTGAATACGACATTCCACCCGGATGAAAGCTGATGGAAATCTTTCATCTTGCTTTTCGATTTGAACACATCACATACCCCCTTCTTGATGATTGATCGATTAGAACAATGCGTTATCCTTGTCGTATTTACGAACGATATAGTTGGATACCATAACCAGAATAAATCCGACAACCGACTGGTACAGACCCGCAGCCGTACTCATGCCGATCTCGCCCGTTGTTTTCAGACCGCGATATACATAGGTATCAATGACGTTCGTTACGGAATACAAGGTTCCCGAATCCCTTGGCACTTGATAGAAGAGACCAAAGTCAGCGTAGAAGATTTTACCGATCGCAAGAAGAGTCAAAATGGTCATCAGCGGTTTCAGCATCGGAAGCGTGATGGCTTTAATCTGCTGCCATTTGTTCGCTCCGTCAATCATCGCCGCCTCGTACAAGGATTTGTCGATCCCCATGATCGCCGCCAGGTAGACGACGCTGTTATAACCTACGGATTTCCACAAACTGATCAACGTCAGGAATATCGGCCAATACTTGGCTTCGGAATACCACTGAACCGGCTCCATGCCGAACCAGCCCAGAATCTGATTCAGCATCCCTTTATCCATGCTCAGGAAACTGAATGCGAAATAACCTACGATAACCCAGGACAGGAAGTACGGCAGAAACATGCCGGTTTGATAGACTTTCGCCAATTTCTTGTTCACGATTTCAGACAATACGATAGCCAGCGCTACGGATAGAATGAGACCTAATATGATGAACACGAAATTATAAAGAACGGTGTTGCGCGTAATGATGTAAGCATCGTTGGTACTGAACAGGAATTTAAAGTTTTGGAATCCTACCCATTCACTATTAACGATACTTGCCCAGAACCCGTCTCGGCTAAAGCGGTATTCCTTAAATGCAATAATGGTCCCGAACATGGGCAAATATGAGAATAAGAGAAACCACAGGGTCCCCGGCAAAACCATGAACAGCATGGCCTTATTCGTCATAATATTTTTGAAAAACTGTCCGATTGCTCTCACGCTTACCCCTCCTCGTGATGTGCATGAAATGAACAAAAGAAGGGCGGTGAACATCCGCCGCCCCGTCCTTGTTCATGCTGCAGCGGCATCTGCTGCCCCTTAGGGCAGGCAGGCCGCTTCATGCATTGTTATTACTTGCTTGCTTTCCAAGCATCAATTTGGCTTTGTGCTTCAGCGATGATCTTATCCAGACCAGCAGCTTTCAGCTTTTCATTCGCTTTTGGCAGGAACTCTTCAGGATTGACGGTACCTGTCATCAGCGGCGCCCAGAACTCTTCTTTTACGTTGTTGACAGCAGCGAGCTCTGTGGATACTTTGGTTGGATCGAAGTTGAAGCCGAGAAGCGGAGCAGGCTGGCCGGACTCGTTAAACTTCTTGAACTCTTCCCATTTGTTCTCAGGATCTTCAGGATTCAAGTAAGTCAGCATGACATTGCCAAGCGCAAAGGTAGGCATGTCGTAGTTTTTCGATTCTGGCAAGTTTTCCATTACGTTCTCGCTAAGCTTCTTGTAGTGCACGCCTTCGATGCCGGAGTCAACCAGGTTACGAAGATATACGTCGGTGTTCAGCAGGTTCAGGAACTCCATTGCTTTCTCAGGGTATTTCGAGTTTGCGGAAATCGCTTGCATCGAACCCATAACCGACCAGTTAAAGATGTTTGCATCGCCGGCAGGAGTAGATACGACCGGATAGCCGTAGCTTTGGCTCCACAGGTTGTCCGCGAATGGCTGTGTAGCCGCACGGTCCGTGAACCAGTTGCCGGATGTCATCAGATCTTGCGTCGAAGTTGTTGTTGCAGCTTCTGGGGAGATGTATCCCGCTTTGTAGTACTTGTTCATCAACTTAAGCATATCCAACGTTTCCGGCATTTCGAGGAAGTTCACGACTTTCAGTTCTTCCTTGTCGTCCAGGTATACGGCCATTGGCATTTTTTCGATGATGTAGTCAAATGGAAGCAATGGTCCGAAGTCTTTGCTGATGGCCAAAGGCACGACGTTCGGTTCGTTTTCCTTGATCGTTTTCAGCAGCGGCTCTAAGCTTTCCATCGATCTTACGTTCGAAATATCGAGATTGTATTTATCGAGCAATGTTTTGTTAAAGCGCCATGCTTCTTGAGCAGGAAGTTCTTTGTTGGCCGGAATCGCATAGTTGTGTCCGTCAACCTTGGAACCTTCCAGGAACGCCGGATCGATTGCTTCTTTAATGCCTTTTCCGTGGCTTTCGATCAGCTCGTCCAATTCCATGAATGCGCCTTTACGTGCGTTCTGCACATAATCGAACGCCCATGAGCTCGTGAACAGGATATCCATCGGTTCGCCGGAAGCTGCCATAACCTGCATCTTCTGGTTGTAATCCCCGAAGTCGATCATTTTCATGTCAACGGTTACACCAATCTTCTCAGCAGTGTATTTATTGATTTCTGCCTCAACCTTGTCAACATCCTTTTGAGGTGTTCCGATGGTGTACCAGATCAGCTCAACCGGTTTCTCGGCAGTTCCCCCGCCGTTTCCTGCACTCTCTTCTTTATTGCCTCCGCATGCAGACAACAGCATGGACGCGGACAATAAAAGCGTTAGCGGCAGGAGCCATTTCTTTTTCGATTTACTCATGTTTATCCTCCCTTTTGAATCCTTGTGTCTCTACACATATAAGGTTATCCCATGAAAGCAGTTTCACATAGGCGAAAAATTAAAGGTATTATGGTGAAAATAAAGAAAAAAACTCTGATTCTATCAATCAGAGCATTCCTCTAAAATCCCTCGGCGATACGCCGACGAATTTTTTGAACTGTTTATAGAAATAACCGGTTTCCCAATAACCGACATTTTTTGCGATATCCTGCACTTTTGTCGAAGAGTTCCGAAGCAGCTCCTTGGCCCGCTCAATCCGGTACCGGTTAATGTACTCCGTGAAGTTTTCTCCCGTCTCTTTATGGAACAGATGACCCAGATAGACCGGATGGATATGATAGTTAGCTCCCAGCACCTTCAACGACAAATCCTCGTTGTAATGGTGCTGGATATGATTCAGAATCTGCTGGATGACAGGACTCTTCACGTCATTGTTGAGCGAATCGACCAGCCCGCCGACCCCATCCTTTACCGCAGTGATCAGATCGTCGATCGATACGGAATCCATAATATCGGTAATTGTATTTTTCACGAAATCAGGGGCGGCCGTATACTGGATATCGTTCAGCTCCAGTTTCAGGCGAATGACCATTTCGACCGCGATGCTCTTCAAGGTTGTCGGGTTCATTCCCTGGGTGTGGCGAAGCCGGTCAAAATCGCTGTCGATCAGATCGAACAGCACCTGCTTGTCCCTTCCAGCGATGCCTTTGGCATACTCGGGCCACTGTACCGAATAGGATTCCGCCGCTTCTCCCTTTTTGGCCTGAACATCAACATAATCCACGTAGGAGGGCTGCTCCAGAACAAGATAGTATTCCTGGGCTTCCTTGGCATGGAGATAACTGTCCTTGTAATTCCCGCCGAGGCTCTCCACGCTGCCGAGCGAGATGCTCAGCTCTTCTTCATAGCACTGCTCCCGCACCTGCTGCAGCAGGCGGATTGCCCTCGCTTTTTCCGTATCCGGGTCTTTCATCATGAAGATGACCACATGGTCGCCGTCGTTGTCCCGGAAATACAGAACGCCCGGCTCCTGGTCCATTAATTGATACAGGCAGTTCTCCAGCGGCGTGAAGTCCGCTCTCAGGATAGATGCCATAACATAGGGCAAATTGAGATTCAATCCCAGAAGGGTCGCCCGCTCCTCCAGCTCCTCCGGCTCGATCCGGTCGGTGATCCAGCGATACAGGATGTTGCTCCGCAAAATATTGATGTCATACTCGTCCAGTCTCATTTCCCTTCTGGATTTGTTCATTTTATCCGTTGTGCTTGCAATCGTTTCTTCCAGCTCCTTGAGGTTGATCGGCTTGAGCAGATAATTCTCGATCCCGAGCCGCATGCCTTCCTTCAAATAGGCAAAGTCGTCGAAACCGCTCAGGATAATCACCTTCAGATTACGGTTTAATTTGCGTGCGCCCTCAATCAATTCAAGCCCCGTCATCACCGGCATCGATATATCCGTTATAAGAATGTCGACCGGAACGACCGCCATCTTCTCCAGTGCCTGACGGCCGTTCTCCGCATGACCGACCACCTCGATGCCATACTTCGACCAATCCACGACATCAACCAATCCCTCTATAATGAACGGCTCATCGTCCACGATAAATACCTTATACATCGTTATTCAGCTTCCTCTCTGTCACCGGAAATTTCACTGTCACCGTCGTTCCGTTACCCGGCTCACTCTGGATGTCCATTCCGTACGAACTTCCATATGTCAGCTTTAATCGCTCATTCACGCTCCGCAGACCAAACGATTCTCCGCTCGACTCGGCCACATCCAGCCGGGATTTGATTTCCTCGAGCCGCTGCGGCGGGATCCCTTTCCCGTTGTCCTTGATCTCGATATGGACCTCGTCATCCTCCTGCGTCGCGTTGATGGTCAGCCAGTTATCGTCCTGATCGCTGCGCAGGCCGTGAACGATATAATTCTCAATCAGCGGCTGCAGCGACATTTTGATCATCGGCACATGCTTGATTGGATCGTCGCAGTGCATTTTGTAAATATACTTGTCCTTATAGCGAATGCGAAACAGCTCCAGATAAAGCCTGCACGCTTCCAGCTCATCCTTCAGCGTATAGTGGGACTTATGCTGAACGATATTCTTGAACAGCATCGACAAGCTGTAGATCATATCGCCGACGTCCTGCGCCCCTTGCGAGAGAGCCC
Source organism: Paenibacillus sp. HGF5 (assembly GCF_000204455.1). Lineage (NCBI taxonomy): Bacteria > Bacillati > Bacillota > Bacilli > Caryophanales > Paenibacillaceae > Paenibacillus > Paenibacillus sp. HGF5. The sequence continues at coordinate 76,654 of NZ_AEXS01000017.1, forward strand.
TCATTCGAATCACTTCAAGCGTGTTGTATAAAAAATGCGGGTTGATTCTCGCCTGCAGCGCGGACAGCTCCGCGTTCTTCTGGTTAATCTCCGCTTTATACACCTTATCGATGTAACGGGAAAGCTCATCCAGCATTTCATTGAAGCTGCCTGCGATTTGCCCCAGCTGATCGTCCTTGGTATCCTGCATCCGGGCCACGAACTCTCCCTTCTCGACCTTGCGCATAAAACGGATAATGTTATCGGTTCTTCTGGAGTAATTGACGATCATCAAGGAAGGGATGGACACCGCAATCACGATGCATAGCAGGGCCGCAATGATAATGGTGCTCTGCAAGCCATGGAACGATTCCGCGATTTCGCGCTTGGGCGTGATGCCCACCACCGTATAGCCTGCCTGATTATGGGCTGCCGTTGTAATATAGGATTCCTCATCGAGGGTCACGGTTTCCTTGGAATTCAGCAGCTGGTCGGCATACGGATACTTCTCGCCGTAATATTTGCCGGAGGAGTCAAACATCACGCGGCCGTCGCCCGACAACACCAGAACGGAGCCCTTCAGGGAATCGTCGCTGTTGTTCAGCACGGCATCCAGCGCATCCGTTCGATACAAAATAAGCAGCTGTCCCAAATTTTTGTAAGTGGTCATATCATTAATCGGGCTTCGGATCGAGAACAACGGCAATGTCACGTCTCCGGCCAGCTTGCGTATCCATAGATTCGGCAATGTGACGCTCTGGCTTTCGAGCGCCATCACGTCGGGAATGTAGGAATGCGTGGCATTCGCCTGATACAGCCTTGTCATGCTGCCCTGCTTGTACACGTAGACATACTGCTTCTCCGCGCTGTACAGCATGATGTTCTCTATATCCGGATCATCGTCAAGCCTCTGCTTGAAATAAGCGACTACGCTGTCCGAATTGGACTGCCCCCCGCCCGCGATCCGATTCATTCGCTTGGCCATATACTCGTTGAACGAGTTCATGAGAAAATAGGAAGTGTCAATGCCCAAAGAGCTGTTGCGGTATAAGTCGTTCACATAGGACTGGGCATTCTCGTATTTTTGATTCAGGTGTCGTTCCACCCGCTCCACCGCACTCCGCTGGATGTCCAGCTCGCTGCGGACGGCCGATTGAAACAAGAAGTAATACATAAGAAACGATAAGGTGACGATGGTAACTACCGCAATCAGGGCGATTAACAGCAGCATCTTGGTAAACATATTATTTTTAATATATTTTAGATATAGCCTTGCGGGAGACATCGGCTTCCCCTTCCTGGTGTAAACGTTGTAACTGCTTAACATATTAAATATAACATCGGCCGACCGTCCTCAACGGATGAAATTTCTACCAAGTCATGAAGGTGTAATTTGCCTATTTTAGACCATTTTGGGGCCGATCTCCCCCCTGTTTCATAGCATGAATCTTGAAGGAGATGGATGATCATGCCTCAATACCGCATTATTGTCGATTTGTCCGACTTTCAGCTGCACCTGCTCGACGGCAACATCGTGGTACGCACGTTCCCGGTCGCCATCGGCAAAATGGCTACGCAATCGCCGCCCGGCAATTACACCATCGTCAACAAACAACCGAATCCCGGCGGTCCTTTCGGGGCTTACTGGTTAGGTTTGTCCAAACCCCACTACGGCATCCATGGCACGAATGACCCTTCATCCATCGGACGCTCCGTTTCCCATGGCTGCATTCGGATGTATAACGAGGACGTGGTGGAGCTCGCTTCCCTCGTGCCCATCCATACCAGGGTCACCATACGAAACTAATAACATAAACTGGTGATTTCAAATCCCTCCAAATTGGTTAAATACAAATGTTACATGGTACCCGTGTATTTTACCTACTCGTTGTTATGGAGGGATTGCCCATGATGCAGAGCAAATATTTCAGGACATGCTTTGGCATAATCGCGCTGCTCTTAATCATCTACCTCGGAGCCGAAATCAGCTTTTTGTTTCGCCCCATCGTCTCCATGTTCAACATGCTGATCGTTCCGGTGGCCATGGCCGGCTTCTTCTATTATCTGCTCAGGCCGATCGTGGACTACCTGGAGCGACGCAAAATCAAACGATCCATCGGCGTCCTGATGCTGTATTTCGTGTTTGCCGGTCTCTGCGCGATCTTTGGCATCGTCGTATGGCCGACGCTCCGTGAACAGATCGAAAACTTCATCAGCAACGCCCCCTTCCTGGTTGAGGGCGTGGAGGAGCAGATCGACCAGCTTCAACAAAATCAATTCTGGTCCCGCTATATACCAACGGAATCCGAATTGTCGACCTCCCTGACGGAATACATGAACCGCATCATCACCTGGATCAGCAATTCCATCAATAATCTGATTTCCGTTGTATCCGGCGTCGTTGTCATTATCGCTACGATTCCGATCATTTTGTACTACATGCTGAAGGAAGGCAGCAAGCTCCCGCCAAGACTGCTCAGCGTCCTGCCCAGACGATACCGCCGCGACGGCCAGGAGGTGCTGGGCGAGATCGATACGGCACTCAGCAATTTTATTATCGGCAAAGTGATCCTGAATCTTATACTTAGCGTCATGATCTATATCGGATTTTTGATCATCGGACTGCCCTATTCCCTGCTCTTGACGGTGATTTCCTTCTTCTTGAATTTCATTCCGTACATCGGTGCGCTGCTGGCGACCATTCCAGTCGTCATCATCGGATTTATCGAATCGCCCTCCATCGCGATATGGTCCGTCGTGGTCATTGTCATCGCCCAGCAGATTCAAGATAATATCCTGACGCCCGTCATCTACGGGAAACAGCTGGATATTCACCCGCTGACTACGGTTGTCCTCATTCTTGTAGGCGGCGACTTCTTCGGACTGCTCGGCATCCTGCTGGCCATTCCGGCCTACATGATCATCAAAATTATCGCGGTGCGAATTTACGAGCTGTTCCTCGCCGAAAAAGTAGAGGACGCATGATGGCGCCTCACAGCAAAAAAGGATGTCCCCGCCAACTTTGCGATGGCTAGTGGGACATCCTTTATTTTAAAAGAATCACGCATTGCCGCGCAGGGACCGAACCACGAAATCATGCTCGTCCTTACGCAATATCGTGCCATTCGACAGTGTGACGGTATCCTCATCGTGAGATGTCAGGATGGCCTGGGAAGACACCAGCTGGTTGCCCCTCCATACCATGACGCAGGATCCAAAATAAACGGCATTATCGAATTGAATGGTATGACTCACGATATAACCGATGGAGTTCAGGGCCGGATAGGAGTTCCTCGGCATAATTCTATGAATGGCTCGAAACGGAATGATAAGCTCGCCCGGGCCTAGAACCACTTTTTCCTGAACGGGATCCCACCCTTTCAGCACACCTTCAACCGTGCTTTTCGCCCCGTCTAGACGCTGAATGACAACATGACTACCAATCCAATGCTTCATGAAGGTCACCTCTCGCGGATTATTCATCTCCATCGTCCGGCGTGTTCGGGATGTCCCACTTCACCGGATCCATACCCTCTTGCATTAAAAAAGCATTCGATGCTGAAAATGGACGGCTGCCGAAGAATCCTTTGTGCGCTGCAAACGGGCTCGGATGACTAGACTCAAGCACCTTGTGACGGCTTCGGTCTATGAAGGAACCTTTCTTCTGTGCATAACTGCCCCATAATATAAACACTATGGGCCTTTCACGTTCATTCAGTTTCGCGATGACCTTATCGGTGAAGGTCTCCCACCCGATGCCTTTATGCGAGTTCGGCTCGCCCTCGCGAACCGTCAGCACGGCATTGAGCAGCAGAACTCCCTGGTCCGCCCATGATTGCAAGGATCCATGATTCGGGGCCGAAATCCCCAGATCCGATGAAAGCTCCTTATGTATATTGCGTAAAGACGGAGGAATCGCAACCCCGGGCGAGACGGAGAAACTCAGTCCCTGCGCCTGCCGGCGACCGTGATAAGGGTCTTGCCCCAAAATAACGACCTTCGTCGATTGGTACGATGTTTGCTGCAGAGCCCGAAATATATCTTCCTTAGGAGGATACACCGTACTGCGCCGGTACTCTTCTTCCACCCGTTCCAACAAAGCTTGAAAATAAGGCTTATCCACTTCTCCCTGCAGGATAAGGTCCCAATCATTGTTAAACATCCGCATGTCTCCTCTCCCTTCTCCTCACGCAGGTCAGCATGGAATCATAAAAGAAATGCGATCACTTTAATCGGGACGCGGCATCTTCCGCTTAGGTCTGCAGGAACAACGCCCGCTGATGAATTTGCGTCGATTTAAAAAATAAGCCGGCACCCATACAGGGGCCGACTTATTTTGCATCATACCAGACGCTGTTATAATGCCGAGGACGGGGGTCGAACCCGTACGGTAGTCACCTACCGCAGGATTTTAAGTCCTGTGCGTCTGCCAATTCCGCCACCCCGGCATATTGTATCCGCGCATGTTCCTAGCGTCGTTCACGTTCACTTGAAAAGCCCGAAGGTACGCGTGGAATTCGCAATATTTTGCGAGATCATCCCGAAATCTAGGTGTGCACATTTCGTCTTAGCGACAAAATCGATAATACCATGTACAACCATATGATGTCAATATATGAAACTCATAATTTTTCGCATCACCCCGGGCCAAGCATTCATCTCGATGAACTAGCGCCATCGCTCTGCTTGTAGGTACTGACAGCAAATCAAGGGGCTCCTTCGCAATCGGCGCGCGTGCTTTCCCCTTCCTATAGAATAATTTCTCGGTTACCGTGCATCCTAAATGAAGCTCGCGTGCTTACATGCGGAGACTAGAACAACAGAAGAAAAGGAAACCCATCGACATGAAAAAACGAACATGCTCAGCCTTCTCATTGCTTGCCCTTGCGCTGATTCTTGGTTATCCCGGCCATGTGCATGCGGAGCACGCGCCTTCCGCCTCCAAAGGCAGAGATTATTATGAGGAGCGCGGCGAGATCGTGTGGGAAGTGCCCACGCAGAACAAGGTGATCGCCCTCACTTTTGACGACGGCCCGGACGAGCATAATACCGTTCAAATTCTGGATCTGTTAAGGCGGTATGACGCTAAAGCCACCTTCTTCGTTGTAGGCAGCCGGGTGGAGAAACATCCCGACATCGTTGCACGGGAGCTGCAGGAAGGACATGAAATCGGCAACCACTCCTATACGCATCCGCCCTTTCACAATATTAACGTCACGAAGTTATCAAGTGAACTGAATCAAACGCAGGATGCGATCTATCAAGCCACCGGCATGAAGACCGTACTGTTCCGCCCGCCCGGGGGCAGCTATAATGAAGCCATTGTGAGGACGAGCAAGGATTTGGGCATGCTGACCGTATTGTGGTCATGGCACCAGGATACCCTCGACTGGCGAAAGCCCGGCGTCAACCGCATCGTCCGAAAGGTTCTGGATAACGCCCGTAACGGCGACATCGTACTTATGCACGATTTTGTACCCAGCAGTACGCAGACGGTTGAAGCCCTGAAGGTGATTTTGCCGGAGCTGCAAAAAAGGGGTTATTCATTTGTTACCGTATCCGAGCTGATGTCCTACCATGAGAAATCACGCAAGTTCATCGAAGTCAACCATTAATAAGCCGTTCGCATGTAAGACAATGACCGCTGCCTTTTGGAGGTAACGGTTATTTTTTTAGGCAGGCTTCGATCCCGGAGCGCCGGATAGAATTTTCACTTGAATATTTTAAACCCATTTGTTAAGATACAGAACGAACGTTCAGTATATACAATTTTGACGATAGCCTAGGGGATAAGGGGGTGCATGCGTGAACAAAAAACAACAACAAACCGAAGATACCAAGCGACGCATTGCCGAAGCCGCCAAGGCGCTATTTATGCAGAAGGGATACAAATCAACGTCGATCGAGGAAATCGTCGAAGCCACCGGCAGCAGCAAAGGGAATATCTATTATCACTTTAAAAGCAAGGAAGGGCTGTTTCTGTATTTGATCGAGGAATGGGACCTCGAGTGGGAACAGAAATGGAGCAGTAAGGAGCAGCAATACACCACAACCGTTGATAAATTGTACGGAATTGCCGACCAACTGGTGTTTGATGATCTGAACCACCCCTTCTCCAAGGCTCTGGACGAATTCATGAACAACAATGGAGACGTGTCCGAGGAAGTAGAGCAGCGAATCGTCCGGATTATCCGAAGCCACCTGGAATTCAATCAGAAGTTGCTGCAGCAAGGGATTGATCAAGGGGAGTTTGAGAATCATAACGTGGAGCAGCTCTCCCTCATTTTTGAAAGCCTCATCGTGGGCTTAAGCCAGATGTCCCGCATTACGAAGGTAAAAAATCCGCTTGCCCTTTATCATACGGCCATTCAAGTATTCCTGCACGGCATCGAAAAGAAATCGTAAATGACACGTTCTCTTTTTTATGCTCTATTATAAACCGAACGTTCAGTATAGAAAGAAAACCGTACACCATCATTAAATCGTTGTTTATCTTTGGAGGAATCATCATGTCATTACTATTGCGAAACAATGGAGCCATTCTGCTCCTCATGTTCAATATATTTTTAGTTTTCACCGGCATCGGGCTTGTCATCCCCATTATGCCTACCTATATGACGGAGCTGCATATCAGCGGAAGCACGGTGGGCATGCTCGTTGCCGCCTTTTCATTAACGCAGCTGCTATTCTCGCCGCTTGCGGGGAGATTGTCCGATATCATGGGCCGCAAAAAAATCATCATCTCCGGCATGATTGTATTCGCCATATCGGAATGGTTATTCGGAGCGGCCAGCACGCCGACGCTGTTGTTCGCGGCAAGAATGCTTGGCGGCATCGGCGCCGCCCTCATCATGCCTGCCGTCATGGCCTATACGGCTGACGTCACTTCCAATGAGGAACGTGCCCGGGGCATGGGATTCATTAATGCAGCGATTACGACAGGCTTCATTATCGGACCCGGCATCGGGGGGTTCATCGCCGAGTTTGGCATTCGTGTTCCTTTCTACGCTGCAGCCGTAGCCGGGGGCATTGCCGCTTTGGTGACGCTGCTGCTGCTTCCGGAATCATCCGCCAAGCAAGAAGCACCTACCGTGCTGGGACGGAAACAGGAGAGCCTGGCGGTCCAGCTGGTCCGTTCGTTCAAGGAGCCGTATTTCCTTAGTCTGATCATCGTATTTGTTCTGTCGTTCGGTCTTGCCAATTATGAAACGGTGTTCGGCCTGTTCGTGGATCATAAATTCGGATTCACCCCTAAAGATATCGCCATGATCATTACGTTTGGCTCCATTGCGGGCGCTGTCGTGCAGGCAACGATATTCGGCTGGATCCTGAACCGGTTCGGCGAGAAAAGGGTCATTACGCTCAGCTTGCTCACAGCGGGAATCTGCATTCTGTTAACGCTGTTTGTGCATAAATATTGGCTAATCTTCCTTGTGACGTTCCTTGTCTTCCTGTCGATCGACATCCTGCGTCCTGCCATCGGCACGCAAATGTCCAAGCTGGCAAAGGATCAGCAAGGCTACGTCGCCGGCCTGAACTCGGCTTATACCAGTCTGGGGAACATCGCGGGGCCCCTTATCGCAGGTTATCTGTTTGATTTGGACATCAACTTCCCATACATCTCTGCATCGATCGTCCTCATCCTCTGCTTTTTCTTGGCCATGCGTGCCGGCAGAGCCTGGGCTGCTACGGAAGCTGTCACGAATGAGCGGTAATCATACGCTGAAACGACATACTCTCTCGTCTTAGACAATGACAGAACAAGACCCTGCCGGAAACTTCCGGCAGGGTCTTTAGGTTTCGTTGTTGTTATGTATTAATAAGCCAGCAGGACAATAATCGCCAATAAAGCCACCAGCGCAAACAATAGGGCCCATCCCAGTTCAAAACGTCTTTTTTCTTGATATGCCTTAAAAGCTTTCCTTGACTCGAATACGAATACGATCACTAAGAAGGCAAGCAACACGGGCAGTCCCCAGGACTGATTCAATACCCACTCTGACACCTTGATCCCCCATCCTATGTAAGAAAATGAGCTGCATCCCACCAGCAGCCTCAGCGTTTGGAAGTACATGTCCCTAACGACTCCATTAAAATGTACCGTAAGTTGCTCCCGATTACAAATCTCGTTGATCGGGTCCTCTGATGGATCTTTTAGGCTCCTCTGGATTTGAGCCCCACTTGAATCATGATCATATTGCGGAATTAGGCACAGTTGTCAGAGCAAATTAATATTCTGAATTAGTTCATTTCCAAAAGGAGTGCTTTAATGGAGAAAAAATCAACTTATGATTACATCGTTGTAGGCACAGGTCCTGCTGGGGCCGTGATTGCGAAGACACTTACTGACGACATGCGAACCTCCGTGCTTGTTTTAGAATCGGGCGGAAACCATGACAGAGACAAACCGATTAAGGATTCAACCTTTGCACTTGAATTGGAAGAAAGTTTCTTTCCGAATTACTTTTGGCAGGGGGAAGGCGTCCCCCAAGAGGAACTTGATGAACGCGCATTCGAATGGACCACAGGTCGACTCTCGGGAGGCGGTTCTTCAATCAACGGAGAACAATATGTTAGACCGACATCCGCCGTGCTCCGAAAGTGGGAACGGCTGCTTGGACCTCTATGGTCACCTGATAAAGCGATTCGACGATTCAAAGCATTGGAGAATTATAACGGAGAAACCACAGATATCAATGCACACGGGTATCGAGGAAGAATTAACATTCGGCAAGCACCCGAAACTCCAACGCCGATGGCTCACAAGCTGACAACTGCGATCGAGCGGGCAACAGGTTATCCGACCATTCTTGACTATAATGATCCGAATACTCCCATGGGACCGTTCACCCGTTGGCAATTATACCAACAGCCTGATGGTCGCAGGGAGAGCTCCTCCACGGCCTTCCTGTCTCGCGATATTATGACGGCAACAGGTCGGGGAGTGAATAACAGAAAACTAACTGTGAAGTTTCGAACAACGGTTCTCCGTATTCTTTTCTCCGGCAAGCGGGCCATTGGCGTTGAATATTTGAAGGATGGCAAGTGCTGCTATGCATATTCCCGTAAAAAGGTTATTATTTCGGCGGGGATCAACAGCCCTCAGTTGTTGATGTTGTCAGGAATCGGACCCGCCAAAATGCTGAAAAAGGCTGGAATCCCTGTCATCTTCGACAATCCAAACGTAGGGCAAAGGTTAAAAAACCATACGTTAAATTTCGCAGTATTTGCTACCAATTCACAAGATCGTCCCCTCCCTCCCTTAGACCCCAACGCACTGTATACGGGAGGAGCTTTCTTGCCAGATCCATCTGGTATCGATCCGGATGAGCGGGCTGTTCAACTCGTTGGCATTGGATCCGATGAAGAATTGACAATAGCGATTCTGTACTTGCGACCCAAGAGCAATGGGACGATCCGCATACAAAGCAAAGATCCGCTGAATATCGTATTGGCAGATGAGGGTTTTCTCTCAAATCCGGACGACATGGAGGCGGTAAAAAGAATTTATAGAACGTATATCAAAGATATTGCCATAGAGTTGGAACAGATTGATTCTTCATATCGTCTCGTATCCCCTACATTTGATATTATCGATGACGATGACAGGCTTGAGGAATTTATTAAGGAAAATTTCGATCACAATCACCATCAGCAAGGATTTCTGCGGATGGCTCCTTTATCCGAAGGAGGAGTCGTTAACCGTAAAGGAAAGGTACACGGAGTTCAAGATTTGATCGTTGCAGATGCGTCCTTAGTTCCATATACAGTCGACGGAAACACCTCTTCTGCTGCATACCTTATCGGATACACCATCGCAAAGCAATTAAGTAAACGCAAAAAAAAGCAACGATCACATCCGGAATCGGGGGAAGAATGAAAACTCCCCGCGGTTCCGTTATGATGGAATGCTAATATAGCGAAAGGAGCTCATTGCCGCGCTCGACCGGCCGCTTCTCAGCCGGTGGATGCTTTGAGCTACTACCGGACTAATCTTCTAGTTCAATCTCGATACGGGCAAGGACGCCAGCTGGATTATCTCCGCTTCTGTTTGCATTGGACGGGAAGTTAAAAGCGGCGATCACGATATCGTTTGTACCTCTCCGAAGGAAGCGTCTGATATTAAAAGTTCTTCCCGGATTAAAGAATGAAACATTGCCCTGCGGGTTGTCGATAACGACCGGCCGTCCATTGATTAAAACGATGGCAAAGTTATCCACGGACAGGAATAAGCTGGCTCTCTCAATATTGTCTCTAATCGTAAATCTTCTGGCGACCACGGCAGCAGGACCGTTAGGGTCATTTCTTCCCCAAACGTACGATTCACCAGCTTGCGGCGCAACCCATGCCGGATTTCGCTCGATTTCTAGTGCATTTACCCAATTTCGATTCGTACTTATTCTTCTAGTTCGTTGGCTAATAACAACCGGATTTTGTGCATTCAATGATCTCTGTGCGGCAATCATCGTTCTCATTGCTTTTGCAACGCTACCCGCCCAGATTCCGCTATGTCTTCTAGGCTTTTGTTGTTTGACCGTATTTTTTGCCTTTCCTGATACTGTGCTTTTGTGCATTGTGCTTCCTCCTTTTTATCAACGAAATCCTTAACATATATATGAGTCCAGCGAATTAATGGATATGGACAATAGATTAGTCACAATCACTCAATTTTCTCACGGGTGTCGTTGTTTAATGTTCAGTTTATGTACAATGAAAAATGCTAAAAACGGGGACGGTAAGTTGCCGTCCCCGTTTATCGTAATTGGGGATACCACATGGGTGCAGTATCGTAATTTGATAAATTAAATTAAATTAAATTAAATTAAATCAATGAATGAATGCTTCATTAAGGAGCTTCGTTATATCCAAAACGTTCCCAAGATAATAACCAGGAGAATGAATAAAACCAGAACAGTTCCTACTGGACTACCGTATCCGTTGTAACCACCTTTTTCGCAGCTCACCGATTTAACCTCCTTGCTTTGTGGAATGGTACAGTTTATGTACATAGACGGTCTTAGTCTGGACATTTCGGCAATCATGATCAGATTGTGCTAATGCTAAGGGTATTACCCATGCTTTCAGTGCCTTCAGGCGTCTGCCAAACCGTCTTGTAAACAGCAAAAAACCCTTGCATCGCAAGGGTTTTAGCTTCTCCTATTATATAAATTCCGGCTGTATGTGATGCGTCATTACTCTACATCAACGGGATGCTGTATTTTATCCCGATACAGATCGATGTACAGCTGACCGTCGGTTCCTTTCACTGCATAAAAAACATCTGCAATTTCTTTGTTCCGGACTTTTAATTTTTCTTTAATCCACTCTGGGGACAGATCATTAATTTTTAGATTATTTTCTAAAAGTTGGCCATCCATGATAAGCTCAATCGGAAACTGCTGATTCCCTTTCAAGCCCTTTTTCATATCTTTTAAAGTTACATTCTGGTATTCCTTTTTCTTCATTACAGATATCTTTCCATTGATCTCTAATACGCCGTACTCCACTTCCGAGATGTCAAATATATCCTTTTGCCGCAACATCTGATTGATCGTATCTAAAGTTAACTTATTTTTCCTTAGATTCTCTTCCAGGATCTTGCCACCTTCTATAACTACGCTCGGCGTCCCTTCAGCCCACATGCGGAATTTACGATTCTTCACCACGATCTTTGATAAAAAATATGATGTAAATGTAAATACGGCAAGCGAGATTAGCAGGTGTATGACTTCCATTTTTTCATTGAAAGCAAAATTCGCAGCAATTGCCCCTAATATCACGGCCGTAACAAATTCATGAAAATTCATGTTAGACAACGTTTGTTTGCCCAAAAACCGCGTAATAATCAACAAAATGACGAATGCTGATATACTACGAAGTAAAATAACCATGTGCTCTAGCATGAAGGCCCATACACTCCTTTCTACCGTATATCTTATGTATGGGCAATTTTTCTAAAAATAAACCGATAAGCTTAGATGCCTTCAGCAGCAATCCGATCTTATCATAAAATCTCATATCGTTCGGTCTAAACAGTCCTGTAAACAGCAAAAAACCCTTGCATCGCAAGGGTTTTCATAAAGTGGGCCCTGAGGGACTCGAACCCCCGACCAGTCGGTTATGAGCCGACCGCTCTAACCAACTGAGCTAAGGGCCCTGAACATACATGTACACATTAACATAAGGACGTCATACATACATCGTTTAAAAATTGGTTGCGGGGGCAGGATTTGAACCTGCGGCCTTCGGGTTATGAGCCCGACGAGCTACCGAACTGCTCCACCCCGCGTCAATGCTGTATCAAACAGCGACAAGAATAAATATACACCATTCCCCTGCATCAAGTCAAGTGCTGTTTTAATGGAATTTCCTCAAGGCAGGAATCGCACGCCATAACGCCCCTTCTTGGAACGATAAACCTCCACCATCCGCGGATCATGATACCCGAACAGCCAGCCATCCTGCTCCAGACGTTTAGCGAAGCACCCAGCCTGAAATTTGGTTGTATAGAGCTTGCCGTAATATACCCAGTTCATCCTATGCGACTCCTTACCGAAATGATAATGTAATGCTGTCATATTATGTCCAAACTTCCACAAAAAAAACGCCGTCCCCCGAAGTTCTCCTTTCCTCCCCATAATAAAAACAATCAGCCATGCCGTATACCGTGCCGGGATACGCATATGCTGATTGTTGCCTTGGGTTATAACCCATTCGCTTATTGGCCGTCGGCCTCTGCAAACCGGGCAGCGATGCTCATCAGCTCCTGCTCCATCGAATGCATCATCTGGATGAAATTCATCAGCTGCGCCTTCGTCTCCTCGGCCTCTGTGCGAAAACGCTGCTGGGAAACGCCTTCCCATTCGGCATTCAGCGTTTCAATGACCTGGGACAGCCTCGCGACCAATTCCCCGCCGTAGTCACTCCCGCTGCGAATGTCTGCCGCCGCGCGGCGCAGCTCCTCGGGCGATACCTCTATACGTCCTGACATAGATCCGCCTCACGCTCCTCCCTTAATCCCTGGCAAGCTAAGTAGCCTTCGTCTCAGCCAGTACGGCCTGAAATTGTTCTTCCTCTTCGTCCTGGTAACCCGTAAAAATAATCTCTTGGATATCCTCATGGTTAAACACGTAAGCAAACTCCGGGCTGACATACCCTTCCGGATACGGACAAGCCAGATAGTCGAACAATTGCGGCTGCTCCAGCGCCAAAATTTGCTTGCGTCCATAGATCACCAGCTTTTTCTCGCCTTCCTTCAAAATGACGATCGATCCGTTTGGCAGCAGCTGCTGTTGTTGCGTCATTACGATCCTCTCCTTTTCTTGCTATGACGATGCGGTGCGGCCGGCGTGCGGCCCTGATTCATTTTGTTCAGAAACGCGGCGTTCCGCTGCTCCTTCGGCAATCCCAATACGGGGTAATGGGCCTTCAGCTTTTCCATATTGTTCTGGATGAACCGATATCGAGGGATGAACACAACGGCCAGGTACAGGCCGAGAATCAACAATACGGAAAAAGCCGCCATGCCCATGACGAATCCGCCAAGGTCACCGGTAACGGCAACCACGACGTAATACCCTGTGTAACCGATGCCTGCCAACAGCAAGGCCGCTTTGCCTGCTTTGCCGATGCCGCCTTTGCGTTCCATGGATTGGTACGTCCCTTGCCGCAGCGCTCTTGCATGCAGAACATAAAACGCAACGAGCAGCAGGAGCATCACCGCGATCGAGCTAAGCCCATATCCCATCGACTCGACACCGGCCATGTCATACATCATTTTCAAGATAGCCAGCTGGCAAGTGACCGCCAGCGCCAATCCGTAAATCCCCAAGTACAGCACAAAACCGACCTCAGACCGGTACGGATTAACGCTCAGGCCAATTCCCCACAGCAGCATGGCCGCCCACACTGCCGCCGCCGCATAAAAATAAACCGACATCATCGGCGCCGCCAGCGTGACCAGCGCGGGGATGAGCATAATGAATAAAAAGCATACGATGCCGCCCCGAATTTGCTCGGCGGGGATTAGCCGGAAATGAAACTGTTCTTCCTCTGAAATCTTCGTGCTCATCTATGACACTCCCTTTATTTGAACCATCCGGCTATCGTAGAACCTATCTTCTCCGCCCCCATTTTCAATCCTTCGGTTACGGTATCTTTCTTCCCGTCCCCGTCAAAATCGGCGAACTTGATGCCGTCCATGACATAGGAAGCACCGACCGACACGCCGAAGCCGATGGCCGCACCCGCCAGGGTGCCGATCGGACCGCCCACCGCCGTGCCGATAAGCGCGCCGGCTTTAGCGCCAGCCGCCGCGGAAGCGACCACGGTTCCCACGCCGACGCCAACATCGACGACGGCGTCTCCGGCTATTTTTGCCCCGCTCTTGTTTTCATTGATATTCGTAACCAGATTTCCCACCGTTTGCATGGCGATGCCCGCATAACCAAGCTTGCCGCCCTTCCAGCTGAGCGAGTCCTTCACGGCTGCGCCGGGCAGGACGTATTTCGGAATTCGGGGGTGATTCCGCCAATTGTACTCGGCATAGGATTTTTTGCGGATATTGGCAAGCATGCCGTTCGTCACATTGGCACGCATGTTGCCGCGCTTGTCTTTCTCAAGCCATACACCGAAGCCGTTCCGGTACATATCCCAGTATTTGTACATCGTGCCCGATGCGGTTACCGTTCCGAACAATACTCCTGCGGCCGCAAGCGGATTGCCCTTCCATTGATCCGCCGTGCCGCCGAATGGCGCGAGCGCATTGAATTCGACGCCCGCCGCCGTCACGGGCGGATCCGTCTTCTTATTTCCGTTCTGTGCCATACTCGCCTGAAGCAGCAGATGCGGACTCACCTGGGCGACCGATTGTTTGCCGAAATTCAGATTGTTCCCGAGCGATTGGTCGGTCTGCGAAAAATCCCCCGCTTTCTTCACAAGCTGGCCGCGATTCTGCTCCAGACGGCCTACGACCGACTGGCACGCGGCCCGGCATTGCGCAAGGCGCTGCTCTACCTGGGCGCGATGGCGCGATTCCCAGGACATGCTCTGGATGCGCTGCTGCATCCGCTCCTGAAGCGCTTGGACTTCCCGTGCAATATCAGATACCGCTGCGCCCTGCTGGTTCAGCATTTCAGGTACCACACGTATTTTGGTCATAGCTAACAATCCTCCATGTCATTGATCGAGAAGGCAAAAATCTGAGTATGCGGGATCAGGATGCAACGTCTCTCACTTAATACGCTCGATGACCGCGCCGAGTTCCCGGATGATCTCGGTTACCGTAGCACCCCATATTTGGTCCTGTTCGCCTTCGTCGCGAATCAGCCAATTGGATTGCGCTCCTCTTAACAGCTCGATTCCCTGAATCCGGCAGTTCAGATCCGGACAATAATACGCCGTGAAGGTGGCATATCTCTCCGGATGGCTGACGCAATCAGCCAAGGCAGCAACGACCGTTTCCGGATAGCCTTGAGCAAGCAGGTGCTTCCGAGGCTCCTGCCCCCCTTGCTCGGCGTTCATCCATTGCTGGAACCAGCCTTTAGGCAAGGCCAGTGTGCCTGTATCGCGATTTTTTCGATCCTCCAGCTGCAGGTAACCGATGATCTTCAGCCAAGCCTCCGAAGGGGTTCCCAGCTCTTCCAGCACATAAAGCCTTTCGCCGCCTGGCCCGATTTCGATATCTGCCTTCACGACAAGGCTGGAACTGTAATAAATGAAACACTCCTTCGACGTTTCCTCCGAACCGGCCACCCTCATATGAATCGTTAACAAGGTCCGGCTGCATACTTCTATGTATTCCAGGAGCTCCTGCACAAGAACCGGCTCGTTATCGGCCGTTTGAATCAAACCCTTCTCCAGCAGTTCCTGCTCTATCTTGGCTACTTCAACAGGCATCTCTTCCGTGAGCGTTCCGCGAAAAGGGTCCTCCAACCCGATGACAGCCCGCGCACCGACAATGCCGGTTAATACAAAGAATTGCTTGCCGGTCAGTTGGATCCTGGACGGAATTTCCAAAGAACTCTCCTCCTTACGGTCAGTCCCGCCTATTTTGTGTTTGTTTTCGAAGTGATCATTACTATTATAGGTGAGACGTATCCTTCCCCTCTACCAAATCCTGGCCCTAAATTTATAGGAACATATACCCAAATCAGACGGCTCCCAAACCATCAAGCGGCAAAATATAAAAAAACATTCCCGGGCTTTGGCAATCACCTCTGGAATGTTTTAGCGGTTATGCTGGATTAAGCGGCTCATCCTTCCGGATAATGCCGTGATATAGAATCGTCATCAGTTGTTCGCTGACCGCATTCAGGCTGCCCAGACCATGGTACCATTCCGTTCGTGCCGTAAATTCCTTGATGAAAGTCAAAAACGCGACAAGTACCTGCGGTGAAATGTCTTTGCGGATTTGTCCCAGCTGCTGGCCTTTAAAAATCAGCATTTCGAATTCCGGCACAACGTATTTCTGATTGAACTCAATCAGCTTTTCCATCTGTTCCGGAAACTTGGCCAGATCCGACACAAATTGCTGCGAGACGAGCGCCGAAAACTTCTCCTGATCCCTGTAGAACACGGTTAAGGCCTCCAGCGGATCTTTTGCCTGCTCCATGATCCCGCGATAGATCGCCATCAGCTCCTCGACCATGCGATCCACCACATGATCCAGTAAGCCCTCTTTGCTCTGATAATAGTTATAAATCGTCATCTTGGAAACGGGGACAGCTTCGGCAATCTGCTCCATGCTGGTTTGCACAATCCCATGCTTCAGAAACAACCGCTTTCCGGCCTCAAGCACCGCTTCTTTTTTTGCGTTCATCGGTAGATTAGATCCCTTCTATTCGGCTTACGGATGTCTATGGCTAAATCAGCCGCTTACAGTCCTAATGTAACGATCCGTTCTTCGACTGTCAACCCGCGGCCGACATTACGTTTATCTTGTTTCAGGGAACCAAAAAAGCCGCCTCTGTGTCAGTTCACAGAGACGGCAGCCTGAGAATGAAGAATATCTATACGCCAAAGGAGGTTGGATTCGATCTCCAGGATTGAAGGAGCTCCACGTCCTCTGCTTGAATCCGGTTCTCCGATAACGCTACATCAATGAGTGCACCGTAATTGGACAGGCTCTGCAGCGGAATTCCCGCTTCGGCGAAGGCTTGTACCGCTTTATCCAGCTGATAGCTGAATATGGCGAGCACCGCGAGCGGCTCCGCTCCTGCGTCCTTGACCGCTTGCGCCGCCTTCAGGGAGCTGCCGCCGGTGGAGATCAGATCCTCGATGACAACGACCTTCTGGCCGGGCTTGATCAAACCTTCGATCAGGTTTTCCTTGCCGTGGCCTTTGGCTTTGTCCCGAATATAGGACATCGGCAGGTTCATCTTCTGGGATACGAAGGCCGCGTGCGGGATCCCTGCGGTGGCCGTTCCGGCAATGGCCTCGGCTTCCGGATATTGCTCCCGAATGACGGCCGCGAACGATTCAGCAATGTAATCGCGAATGTCGGGATAGGACATGGTCAGGCGATTGTCGCAGTAGATCGGAGACTTGATGCCCGACGTCCATGTAAACGGCTGATGAGGTCTTAGGGAAACGGCCTCGATCTTAAGCAAATAAGATGCGATCTGATGCGGAATATTCGCGATGGTACTCATGCTTGAATCATCTCCTCAATAATCTGTTCAGCAGCTTGTCTCGGGTTATGGGACTCGGTGATCGGGCGGCCGACAACCAGGTAATGACTCCCCTTGCGGATCGCTTCCCCAGGTGTAAGCACCCGCGCTTGGTCACCGATATCCGCGCCGGCAGGGCGGATACCCGGAATGACGGTTTTGAAATCCTTGCCGCAGGCGGATCGAATGGCTTCCACTTCCAGGGAGGATGCCACGACGCCGTGAAGCCCGGACTGCCGGGCCAGCTCAGCATAACGCACGACGGTATCCTCCACCTGGCCTGGAATGCCGATTTCGTTATTCATGACATCCTGATTCGTGCTGGTCAACTGCGTTACCGCAATGATTGTAGGCATGGCAAGACCCGGGGTGTCCGCCACTGCGGCTTCCGCCCCGGCTTTTGCCGCCTGCATCATGAGCGCGCCGCCGCCGGCATGGACATTAAACATGTCCACGCCCAGCCGCGTTACGCTGTGCGAGCCGCCTTTGACCGTATTCGGAATATCATGCATCTTCACATCCAGGAACACGGAATAGCCTTTCGCTTTCAATTCTTTCACAAAGTCAGGACCGGCCGCATAGAACAGCTGCATGCCGACCTTCATATAACACGGGATGCCCTCCAGCTGACGAACCAATGCTTGTGCACGCTCGGCATCCGGGTAATCCAGGGCCACCATCAGGCGGCCCGCCATTTCATTGTAGCTGGCGTTCATCTGTACCCCTCCTTCTCGATTTTAAACCGGCATCGCTTCAGAGGAGAAGTTGATGGTCTCCAGCATCGTCAGAAGCTCGCGAACCGTATCGAGCGAGGTCATGCATACAACGCCATTCTCTACCGCTTCACGGCGGATTCGGAATCCGTCGCGCTGCGGCGTTTTGCCTTTGGTCAATGTGTTGAAGACAAAGTTAGCTTCGCCTGTGCGGATCATATCGAGAATGTTCGGCGTGCCTTCGGACAGCTTGTTGATGGTCGTCACGTCAAGACCCGCTTCTTTGAGCGCTGCCGCCGTACCGCCGGTTGCGATGATTTTATACCCCAGCTTATGGAAGCCCTTCAGCAGCGCAGCCGCTTCGGCTTTGTCTTTATCCGCTATGGTGGCGATGATCGCGCCCGTTGAAGGAATCTTCATGCCTGCACCGATGAGGCCTTTATACAGTGCCTTGGCATACTTCACGTCGCGGCCCATAACCTCGCCGGTCGATTTCATTTCCGGTCCGAGGGTCGGCTCAACGCGGCGAAGCTTCGCGAAGGAGAAGACCGGCACTTTAACCGATACATGCTCGCTTTCCGGCCACATGCCTTCCTCGTATCCGAGATCCTTCAGCTTGCCGCCCATAATGGCCTGCGTAGCCAGGTTCGCCATCGGGATGCCCGTCACCTTGCTCAGGAACGGCACCGTCCGGGAAGAACGCGGATTCACTTCGATTACGTACACTTCGTTTTTATAGATAACGAACTGGATGTTGACAAGTCCGCGTGTATTCAGCTCTTTGGCAATCTTGATCGTAATTTCCGCAATCTTGTCTTTCAGATCCTGGGACAAGTACTGAGGAGGATATACCGCAATCGAGTCTCCGGAGTGAACGCCTGCACGTTCTACATGCTCCATGATGCCTGGAATCAGCACCGTCTCGCCATCACAGATCGCGTCAACCTCCACTTCTTTACCCATCATGTAACGGTCGATCAGAACCGGGTGATCCGGGTTGATCTTAACCGCCTCTTTCATGTAGCTCAGAAGCTCGCTGTCGGAGTATACAATCTCCATGGCGCGTCCACCCAGTACATACGAAGGTCTTACGAGCACGGGGTAGCCCAGCGATTGTGCTGTTTCTACGGCATCATCGACCGACGTTACGGTTTTACCTTTCGGCTGGGCGATCTCCAATCGGGACAGAAGCGCTTCGAATTTCTTGCGGTCCTCGGCTTCGTCAATGCTCTCCAGGCTTGTGCCCAGAATCTTCACGCCCGCTTTGCTGAGCGGCTCCGCGAGGTTGATCGCCGTCTGCCCGCCGAACTGTACGATGACGCCGATCGGCTTCTCCTGCTCGATGACATTCATGACATCTTCGAAGAATAGAGGTTCGAAGTAGAGACGGTCCGATGTATTAAAGTCGGTGGATACGGTCTCCGGGTTGTTGTTGATGATAACCGCTTCATATCCCGCCTTCTGGATGGCCCATACGGCATGCACCGTGGAGTAGTCGAATTCGATCCCTTGACCGATCCGAATCGGACCGGAGCCGAGCACGATGACTTTCTCCTTCGCGGATTCGATGACTTCATTCTCCGTTTCGTAGGTGGAGTAGTAGTACGGCGTCGTTGCTTCAAACTCCGCTGCGCAGGTATCCACCATTTTGTATACCGGACGCAATCCGTGCTCGCGGCGGAGGAATCCGATCGACTCCTCGGTCGTGTGCGTGCTGGCCTTGCCTTCTGCGCGGAGCTCGGCGATGGCACGATCCGTAAAGCCGAGACGCTTCGCTTCGTACAGCGTTTCGTAAGTCAGCGACGCTTCGCTGCGAATATGGTCTTCATACTTGATCAGGCGTTCGATTTTGTCCAGGAACCACCAGTCGATCTTCGTCAGGTCCTGAATCTGCTGCAGATCATAGCCACGGCGGAACGCTTCCGCGATCAGGAACATCCGCTCATCGTCGGCTTTGATCAGGCGCTGCTGGAGCAATTCATCGCTCAGCTCGTTCGCGCCTTTCAGGTATAGACGATGCACGCCGATTTCCAGGGAGCGGACCGCTTTATGGATCGATTCTTCGAAGGTGCGGCCGATTGCCATCACTTCGCCGGTTGCCTTCATCTGGGTGCCCAGCTTCCGGTTGGCATGGATGAACTTGTCGAACGGCCAGCGCGGAATTTTGCTGACGATGTAATCCAGCGTAGGCTCGAAGCAAGCATACGTCTGGCCCGTTACCGGGTTAACAATCTCGTCCAGGGTGTAACCCATCGCGATTTTTGCTGCCATCTTCGCGATCGGGTAGCCCGTTGCTTTGGAAGCCAGCGCGGATGAGCGGCTGACCCGTGGGTTTACCTCGATGACGTAATATTGATAGCTGTTCGGATCCAGCGCGAACTGCACGTTGCATCCGCCTTCGATGTTCAGGGCGCGGATGATTTTCAGCGATGCGGATCTGAGCATTTGATACTCGCGGTCAGACAGCGTTTGGCTTGGCGCCACGACGATGCTGTCGCCGGTATGAACGCCGACCGGATCGAAGTTCTCCATGTTACATACCACGATGCAGTTATCGTTGGCGTCGCGCATCACCTCGTACTCGACTTCTTTCATTCCCGCAATGCTCTTCTCGATCAGGCACTGCGTGATCGGGCTGTAGCGAAGTCCGGAGCTGACCGTTTCGCGCAGTTCCTCTTCGGTTGCGCAAATGCCGCCGCCGGTGCCGCCAAGCGTGTAGGCCGGACGCACGATCACCGGATAACCGATCTCATTCGCGAACTCAAGCGCCTCTTCCAGGGTCGTTACGATCGTGCTCTCCGGCACGGGCTGATCCAATTCGCGCATCAGCTCACGGAACAAGTCGCGGTCTTCGGCTTTTTCGATCGACTCCAGCTGCGTTCCGAGCAGTTTGACGTTTTCCTGCTCCAGGATTCCGGCGCGGGCAAGCTCAACCGCCATGTTCAGCCCTGTTTGTCCTCCAAGCGTCGGGAGCAGTCCGTCCGGACGCTCTTGACGGATGATCTGGGTAACGAAGTCCAGCGTGATCGGCTCGATGTATACTTTATCCGCCATGTTGGTGTCGGTCATGATGGTCGCCGGGTTGCTGTTGATCAGCACGACCTCCATGCCTTCTTCTTTCAGTGCCTGGCAGGCTTGGGTTCCAGCGTAGTCGAATTCCGCTGCTTGCCCGATGACGATCGGACCGGAGCCGATGACGAGAATTTTTTTCAATGTATCATGTTTAGGCATATTATTGAGCTCCTTTCACGGCTGCGGCCAGAACCGCCTGGCGCGGTTTCCGGATTTCATTCTGTTTATGGTCTCTTATCATTTCAAGGAATTGATCGAACAGATAGCTGCTGTCGTGCGGGCCAGGCGCAGCTTCAGGATGGTATTGCACGGAGAAGGCCGGGAATTTCGAGTGCTTCAAGCCTTCGATCGTTTTATCGTTGTTGTTGATATGCGTAACTTCCAGATCCGTCCCTTTGACGGATTCTTCGTTTACGGTGTATCCATGGTTTTGGGAAGTGATGTAGCAGCGTCCGCTGGCAAGCTCTTTTACCGGATGGTTTCCGCCGCGGTGTCCGAATTTCAGCTTCTCGGTGTCCGCGCCCGCAGCCAGCGCAAACAATTGGTGGCCAAGGCAGATGCCGAAGATCGGATATTCGCCGAGCAGTTCTTTGACCATGTTGACTGCGTAAGGCACGTCTTTCGGATCCCCAGGGCCGTTGGACAACTGAATGCCGTCCGGGTGAAGTCTGCGGATTTCATCGGCCGTCGTGTCATGCGGAACGACCATGACGTCACATCCGCGGGACGTCAATTCGCGCAGAATCCCGCTTTTTGCACCGAAGTCGACCAGAACGATCCGTTCCTTTGAACCTGGACTCGTAAACATTTGCGGCGTTGAGGTTTTTGCCACCTGGTTGCGGAGTTCAGCGATCGTTGTATCGCCGAGCATCTCCTTAAGCTCTTCCACCGGTTTGTTGGAAGTGGTCAGAATGCCCTTCATCGTACCGTAATGACGGATGATACGGGTTAGCATCCGCGTATCGATCTCGCTGATCCCCGGAATTCCGTATTCCTTCAACAGGCTGTCAACGCTGTATTCTGCACGCCAGTTGCTGGGAACAGGCTCATGACGACGAACGACGAATCCGTGAACGAACGGCCGAATGGATTCAAAGTCATCCCGCGTGATGCCGTAGTTGCCGATCAAAGGGTACGTCATGGTTACGATCTGTCCGCAGTAGGACGGGTCGCTCAGCACCTCTTGATATCCTGTAATCCCTGTATTGAAAACAACCTCTCCGGTCATTTCAGCATCCGCGCCGAAGGATTTTCCGCTGAACAGCGTTCCGTCCTCCAGTAACAATCTTGCCTGCATCCCGATCACTCCTGTCATCTATGTGTAATTTATTTTATAAGTCTTTTGCCTATTTGTTACTTAGAATCCGTTTTGTTCGGACCATTTCACTTCGCCGTCCACCCAAGTCATCACGGGCCAGCCTTTCAGCTTCCAGCCTGTAAATGGCGTGTTGCGGCCTTTTGTTGCGAACTCTTCCGGGTTCACTTCTTTCTCCGCTTCGAGATCGATCATGGTCAGGTCCGCTGCTTTACCGGCTTCCAGCACACCCGTTGCAAGACCGAATACTCTTGCCGGATCGCTTGTCATCCGTTTTACGAGCAGGGCGAGATCCCATTTTCCTGTGGCGACAAACTTGGTGTAGAGCAGCGGGAACGCCGTTTCGAATCCCACGATGCCGAAGGGAGCCAGCTCCATGCCTTTTGCTTTCTCTTCCGCGCTATGCGGTGCATGATCCGTTACGATCATATCAAGCGTTCCATCCAGCAGACCTTCTATACAAGCCTCCACATCACGCGGTGTGCGCAGCGGCGGGTTCATCTTCCAGTTTGCATCAAGGCCCGGAATGTCTTCGTCGGAGAGAACCAGATGATGCGGGCATACCTCGGCCGTTACCGAGATGCCGATCGCTTTTGCCTGGCGGATCAATCTTACGGACTGCTCCGTGCTCACATGGCATACATGGTAATGCACGCCGGTGGCTTCGGTCAGCAGAATGTCGCGCCCGACATGGATCGCTTCCGACTCGTTCGGTATTCCTTTCAGGCCGTGCTGCTGAGCGAATTTGCCCTCGGTCACGCAAGCTCCCTTTACCAGCGAGTCATCCTCGCAGTGCGCAATGACCGGCATACCCAGCGCTTTCGCTTTATTCATGGCATCTTTCATCATCTGTGCGTTCTGCACACCGACGCCGTCGTCCGTAAATCCGATCGCACCCGCGGCCTTCAAGGCCTCAAAGTCCGTCAGTTCGCGGCCCAGCTCGTTCTTCGTAATGGCTGCATATGGCAGCACCTTCGCAAGATTCGCCTCGCTGGCCTTATCCAACACGAGCTTCACCGTTTCCGGCGTATCGGTCACCGGTCTTGTGTTCGGCATGCAGGCGATGGTTGTAAAACCGCCTTTGACTGCCGAGCGGCTGCCGCTCTCGATGGTTTCCTTGTGCTCATAACCCGGCTCTCTCAAGTGCACATGCATATCGATGAATCCCGGCGTGACCAGCTTGCCCTCGGCATCGATGATTTGAACGTGATCGCCCGGTTCCGGCAAGGCTGCGATATCGCTCGCAACCGACTGAATCAATCCGTCTGCAATGACGATATGTTTATCTTCGAGCTGTCCTTGTTCATTGATCACTTTGGCATTCTTTATCACTTGCATTTGCATCTTGGTTCCCCTCCGCAGCAGAAGCACCGTTCGCTTCTTTGTATATTGTATAATAAAAATTCATGTTTGTGTATAATTATTAATATTTATTCATTCTGTAAACCGTATTCCGCATGTTCGAATCAGACCATCGCCCGTTCCATGACCGCCATGCGAATG
The DNA here is from genome assembly GCF_000204455.1 of Paenibacillus sp. HGF5. Classification (NCBI taxonomy): domain Bacteria; kingdom Bacillati; phylum Bacillota; class Bacilli; order Caryophanales; family Paenibacillaceae; genus Paenibacillus; species Paenibacillus sp. HGF5. The sequence goes on from NZ_AEXS01000017.1 coordinate 100,905, forward strand.
GGCACTCCGTTCGCCATCTGCTTGAATATCATCGATCTCGGGCTTTCCACGACCGCGTCGTCGATTTCGACGTTGCGGTTCACCGGTGCCGGATGCATAATCATGGTGTGCCCCGACAGCTTGGCCGCCCGCTCTTCCGTCAAGCCGTACTGCTCCCGGTACTCCGCGCTGGATTTGAACACCCCTTCGTTATGGCGTTCCAGCTGAACTCTCAGCATCATCACCACATCGGCCTTGAGCGCCTTTTCCATCGATACGTAAGGCGCATACTGAGCCAGCTCCGGAGCCTGCATCGATTCCGGCGCGCAGAACTGCACATGGGCTCCGAACTTCTGCAGGGCCCACAGATCCGAACGAGCAACCCGGCTGTGCTTGATGTCCCCGATGATGGATACCGTTAATCCCTTAAGCTCGCCGAAGCTTTTCTTCATCGTGTATAGATCAAGCAGCGCCTGCGTGGGATGCTCATTGTTGCCGTCGCCCGCATTGACCAGCGGAATCGAGATCCGCTCCGCCAGCTCCTGCAGCACGCCGGATGGCTTCAGCCGGATGACGCCCGCGTCGATTCCCATGGATTCCAGCGTTCTGACGGTATCGTAGATCGACTCGCCTTTCTCGACGCTGGATGCTGCCGCCGCAAAGTTCATGACCTCGGCACCGAGTCTTTTCTCAGCCATTTCAAACGAGAATCTCGTCCTGGTGCTGTTCTCGAAGAACATATTTACCGCAAATTTCGATTGAAGTACCGGCACCACTTTCTCGGACTGCGCTTCCCAATATGCTGCCCGATTCAGGATGGATCCGATTTCGTCTCTGCTAATATCCTTCAAACCTAAGAGGCTGCGTTCTTTCAATGAAATGGCTGTTGTCATGATTATCGTTCCTCTCTTTGGCTAATGGTCACTTCGTCCTTGCCGTCGATTTCGGTTAATGCCACCGTAATTTCCTCTTGTTTGGAGGTAGGAACGTTCTTTCCGATATAATCCGGCCGGATCGGCAGCTCGCGATGCCCCCGGTCTGCCAAAACCGCAAGCTGTATCATTCTAGGCCGTCCGCAGTCCATCAGGGCGTCCATCGCTGCCCGAATCGTCCGGCCGGTGTACAGCACGTCATCAAACAAAATAACCTTCTTGTCATGGATGTTCAGGTGCGCTAGGCTGTGCTTCGCTCCCTCAGCCCGTTCCGCAGCGGCTCCCTTGCTGTCCCGGTCATCGCGGTAGGAGGTCACGTCGATCTCTCCCCAAGGAATCGGAGTACCTTCGATCTCGTTCATTCGCTCCGCGATTCTCTGGGCAAGAAACACGCCGCGCGTGCGGATCCCGACCAATACGCAATCCTCGATCCCTTTATTTTTTTCCAATATTTCATGGGCAATTCTCGTTAGCGCGCGGCGGATGGCCGTCTCGTCCATAATCACATGCTGTTCGTTGCTCATCCTCTTGTCCTCCTTCTAAACGTTTGATTAGCCCTTTATCGTTCCTGACGATCCGTGGTTTCATTCCACACAAAAAAACTCCTTGCCCGGCTGGACAAGGAGTTGATCTCATAGAGATGGTGTGGAAAGCGCAGCATCTATCCGCAGACAGAGCCATGCCTCCTGTTAATGAACCTCGGTTCACGTTACCTTGCCAGCCTCACGGGACTGATTTAAAGGTGCTATTCGATTGATCCCATTATGACAGACACTACAAGAGATGTCAACAGCAATCATGTCGAACGTTGTCGCGTTCCAAGCACGTTCATAGCCTTTTTTTAGAACTCAAATTCCACATCGCTGAGTCTTCTGCGAATTTCGGAAATGACGCGTTTCTCTTCCTCCTCGCCGTCGGCAATGAAGGTAACGGAGAATCGAACGAAGTGTCCTGCATCATCCCAAGGGACGGTGGAGATCAATTTCTCGCGAATCAGGTACTGGGAGAAGTCTTCCCCGGATTCAAAACGGCGTCCGCCTTTGACGCCTTTCGGAGCCTCCACATACAGGAAGAAGGAGCCTTTGGGCTTCTCCGCCGTAAAACCGAGTCCGTTCAGCACGTCGACCAGCATGTTGTGGCGGCGGGAATACTTCTCGGCAATCTTCTCCGTAATTTCCGGATGATCCAGACCGTAAGCGGCAGCCTTTTGAATGGCGATGAATTGTCCGGAATCGTTGTTGTCCTTCACGTCGCCAAACGCTTTAACCACCAGCGGGTTCCCGGCGATGAAGCCAATGCGCCACCCCGTCATGTTGTAGGATTTGGACAGGGAGTGAAGCTCCACGCCGACGTCCTTCGCTCCAGGAACGGATAGGAAGCTCAGCGGCTTCAAACCATCGTAAGTGAGCGCAGCATAAGGTGCGTCATGAACAACCACCACGCCATATTTGCGGGCCCACTCGACAACCTCGGCGAAGAATTCGGCCGTTGCGCTGGCCCCCGTCGGGTTGTTCGGATAGTTCAGGTAGAGCAGTTTGGCACGGCGGGCAATGTCCTCAGGGATCGAGCCGAGATCCGGCAGAAATGCATTCTCTTTTTTCAGCTCCACATTGTAGACTTCGCCGCCCAAATACTTGGTATGCGTTCCGAGCACAGGATATCCGGGAACCGTCATGATCGTGATGTCGCCCGGGTTGATGAAACAGGACGGCAGCATCGCCAGTGCCGGCTTGGAGCCGATGGAGTGCAGCACTTCCGTGGACGCATCGATGCCTTCGACGCCGAATACGTTGTTCAAATAGCGAACAGCCGCTTCCTTGAACTCGGGAATCCCGTTATCCGCATATCCGCGGTTTTCCCGCTTCGCCGCCTCTTCCGCCAGCTTTGCCACGATGCCTGCATCCGCCATCTCATCCGGCTCGCCTACTCCCATATCGATCAACTCGGTATCAGGATGCTCCTGCTTCGCAGCCGCCTTTGCTCTCTTGATCTTCTCGAATTTATAAATGGCCGTATCTTTACCGTAATTAGCACCGCCAATCCGATCGGCAAAGCTCTGTTGAATGTACGTTTCCTGATATTTATCCATGCTCATGATTTGTATTCATCTCCTACTCTAGCTTTGTTACACATCCTAAATATGCAGGAAAATCACAACTGGAGCCATGCATTATATATCAGATGATTTGTACTTTTTAGGTTGAGTCGGAGCTGATAGACACCATGGCCTCCCTGCACGAAGTGGTTAAGACAGCTCCAGCCATTCCGCTAGGAGCTCGTCGCGGCTCGCTGCCAGCGACTCCCGCTCGTTCCAATGCTCTTCGAGCAGCGTCATGTCCGAATTGCCGCTTATCGAGCCTTCCGTTTCAAGCCAGCCGTCCAGCTGCCGGATGCGGGTCTCCAAACGGGCGATCTCCTCTTCCAGCCATTTGGATCTTTCCGCGGCAGAGCGATCAGGATGGTTGCGTTCGAATTTCTGGCCGGGCTTTTCGTTGGATTTGGACGGCGGCGTCCCCTTTTGTAAAGAAACGGCATTCGCACCAGCTCTGAGTTCTCTTACCTGCAATGCGGCTTCAAGCTGGTCTTTCTTGGCCCGGAAATCATCATAATTTCCATGAAAGACGGTCAGCGTTCCTTGGTTTAAATCCCACACTTTGCCTGACACTTGGTTTACGAAATAACGGTCGTGGGAAATGGCAAGAACGGTCCCCTGATACCCCTGCAGCGCATCCTCCAAGGTCTCCCGGGAAGCAATATCCAGATGGTTCGTAGGTTCATCCAGCAGCAGCAGGTTCGGCTTTTGATGGATAAGGAGCGCCAGCCTCAATCGTGTCCATTCACCGCCTGACAGCTGGCCCACCGATCGGAACACGGCCGCGCCATAGAACAGATATCTTGCCAAAATCCCGCGGGCCTCTCCCTCTTCAACCCCGGCGTTCTCCCGAAAATATTGGAGCACCGTTTCCTTCGGATTATCCGGCTCCTCCTGCTGGGCCAGATAACCCACGTCGACGCGCGCGCCCCATTCAAGGGACCCGGCGTCGGGCATAAGCTCACCCACCAGCACTTTGAACAGCGTCGTTTTTCCGCTGCCGTTCGGACCCATCAGCGCAATTTTTTCGCCGAATTCGATAAGCCCGGAAGCCCCTCCCAGCACCGCCTGATTCCCGTAGCGAACCTCAACTTGTTCAAAGTATGCCACGCGGCGGCCGGAACGATCCTGAGGATGAAGCTCGAAATCGGCCTGTCTTCGATCCAGCACAGGTCGCTTGACCTTCTCCATCCGTTCCAGCGCTCGCCGCATGGAAGCCGCCCGCTTAAAAAATTTCTCGTTGCCGCCGATCCGGCCGAATTCCTCCAGCTGCTTGATGGATTCCTTCATCTTCTTGATCACTTTCTGCTGCTCCTGGTAATCGGCGAACTGCTGCAGCAGCCGTTCTTCCTTGTCTTTCATGAATGCGGTATAACCACCCTGGGCAGAGAAAGCCTCTCCGTCCTCGAGCTCTATCGTCTTGGTCACCACCCGATCGAGAAAATACCGGTCATGAGAAATAATGACACAGGTTCCCGGGTATTCCCGCAAAAATTCCTCCAGCCATTCCGTGCGTGCCAAATCCAGATGATTCGTCGGTTCATCGAGCAGGAGCAGATCAGGCTGTACGATCAGCTGCGATGCCAGTACGACGCGGGTTTGCTCTCCCCCCGACAACGAGCCGAATGACAGTCCGTACTCGCTCTTGGGTATTTGCAGCCCGGTAGCGATTCTGTCGATGCTGGCTTCCAGCTCATAACCGCCTTCTGTTTCAAACCGTTCCTGGAGCGCCGAGTAGCGACGCAGCACACGATCGAGCAGCTCAGAATTCCCGGCGATTCCCGGATCACTCATTCTCTTCTCCAGTTCCGTCATCTCCGCGCGGTATTCCTTCAAGTGAATCAATCCATGGGACAGTACATCCAGCACCGTCCAGGAATCCATATGGCTCGGAATCTGCTCCACATAACCGATTTTCGTATCCTTCTTGATGGCAAGCTGCCCTTCGTTCGGCTGATCCAATCCGGCAAGCAGGCGCATCAGCGTGGACTTGCCGCTTCCGTTTCTGCCGATTAGCGCTACCTTCTCGCCTTCCTGTATTTCAAACGATATCCCGTCCAATACCAGCTGGGCCCCGTGGTATTGCGTCAGTTTCTGTACATTGATCATATTCATTCTTGGTTTCCTCCTGTATGCTGCGAACATTCCCCATACTCTGTTCGATAGCATGAATTAGGGAGAAGAACCGGACTGCAAACGCAAAAAGGGTCCACAGAGCAAGCTCCGCGGACCCTTAAGAATCGTAAGCCTTAAATCGGCTTAATCCGTGCAGGCAGGCAGGTGACTTCTCGCGATGGTACAACTCGTATCATTAAAATTGGACAGACCTCTCCCGTTGTTGAGAAATGCATGAACAATGCCAGCCATAGCGATAGGCAGCTGGCTAATACGGTTGTTGACCATCTCGATATTCATCCTGCTCACCTCCTTCATCAAAGTTATCGTCACTATACCATATCCATGGTTTGGAAAGCAAGAAAAATAGCCCCGCAAAGTGGAGCCCATGGAGCCCATGCTTTGATGCTTAACCCAAATCCTTTGTGGGACCCCACAACTAATAAATGCGAAAAGGGACCGCTAGCGGCCCCTTAAAATCGTCAACAGCTCATTCATATCGCTCGGCATCGGTGCCGAAAACTCCATATACTCCCCGGTCGAAGGATGGACAAAACCCAAAACGGCCGCATGAAGCGCTTGTCCGTTCAATTTGATCCCCTTGCTCTTGCCGTAAACGGGATCCCCTACGAGAGGATGCCCGATATACTTCATATGCACGCGAATCTGATGGGTTCGTCCCGTCTCCAGCTTAAGCTCGAGGAGACTGTAATCCCCGAACCGCTCCACGACGGTAAAATGCGTCACCGCATGTTTGCTGTTCCGGTCCGTGACGGTATACAGTTTGCGATCCTGCGCGTCCCGTCCGATCGGTGCGTCAATGGTTCCCTGATCATGGCTGATATTGCCGTGCACCAACGCCAAATAACGGCGGTTCACGCTGTGCTCCTTCAACTGGGCGGCCAGCGAAGCATGGGCTTTATCATTCTTCGCGGCCATGATCAGGCCCGTAGTATCCTTATCGATCCGATGGACGATGCCGGGGCGAAGCTCTCCATTGATTCCCGACAAATCCTTGCAGTGAAACATCAATGCATTCACTAGCGTGCCGGACGAATGCCCCGGAGCCGGATGGACAACCATCCCTCTCGGCTTGTTTACGACAATCACGTCTCCGTCTTCAAACGCGATCTCAAGCGGGATGTCCTCGGGAATGATTTCGACGGCCGATGGCTCGGGAACCTTCAGCACGATGCGGTCACCCTGACTTACTTTGTAATTGGACTTGATCGGGCCATCGTTCACGCTCACATGTCCGTCCGCAATCCATAACTGCACTTGGGAACGCGACACATCTTCCCCAAGATTCTCCGTTATGTATTTATCGATACGGGTTTTGGCAGCGTCGGCCTCCACCGTCCATTCGCTGGCTTCCGTTTCCCGACCGTTCTCATCTGTCCAATCCGTATCTGTATCCTTACCGTCTTGCACTATCATTCAGTCCCTTCTGTGCCAGAAACTTCACTTGTTGTCTGCATCTTCTCGCGTCTTCCTTCCAGAAGCGTATCCAATATGATCAGTCCCACGCCGATCACGATGCAAGAATCGGCAATATTAAAGATCGGGAAGGTGTAGCTGCCAAAATTAAACTGCAGGAAATCGACGACCTCTCCCATTATCAATCGATCGATGAAGTTTCCGAGTGCCCCTCCAAGTACAAGCGCAAGCGCGGTCGGCAGCAGCTTGCGTCCTTCTTTTGATACCTTCCGCAGGTACCAGACGATTCCGCCCACAACGATTATTGTCACAATGATGAAGAACCATAACTGGTCCTGAAGTATGCCGAACGCGGCTCCCCGGTTCCGGCTGGACGTGATCAGGAAGAAATCCCCGATGACCGGTATCTGTTCATAAAGCTCGAGCCTGGTAGCAATCAAGTACTTGGTTCCCTGATCGATTAGAAATAAAACAAATGCAATCAAATAATATACCACTTGTTTATGTCACTCCGTTCTTGTCTTCTCCAATCAGGCGAACTTCTTCGCCGATCGGTCCGTAACTCGTCTTATTGTAGCACAGCGGCTCAGAAACCGTCCATTCCTGTCCAGCGGCGAGAACATTTTCCGTCAGTAAAACCTTATCGATGGGTGCACTCTATACCTATGAACCAAGAAGGTCAACTTCGGGACCATGAAAGGAGCCTGACATGTCGCATCTCACTCAGGAGCAACTTCATAATTTGCAACAAAAGCTGATGGATCGAAAGGTTGAACTTGAACGGCGCATGGTCAATAACGACCAACACGGGCTGGGAGAATCGGAGCGAGATATGACCGGCGAGCTGTCCCATATTGATAATCATCCTGGCGATGTGGGAACCGAGGTGTTTGAAAGAGGAAAAGACCTCGCGCTTCAGGACAGGGTGGATCAGGAGCTGCAACGGGTAATTTTTTCGCTGGAAGCCATTCATCATGGCCGTTACGGCGTCTGCCTTACCTGCGGCCAGCCCATTCCGTACGAGCGGTTGGAGGTTATCCCGGATACGCAATATTGCGTAGAACATACGCCTCGGGAGCGCGTGTCCCGCGACCGTCCGATCGAGGAGGACGTTCTAGCTCCCGCTTTCGGAAAATCCAGTATGGATGAGCACGAATATGCTGCATTTGACGGCGAGGACGCCTGGCAGATCGTTGAGAGCTGGGGGAACTCCAATTCCCCGGCTTTGGCGGAAGGTAACGAAATTGACAGCTATAACGAAATGGATATCGAGAATGGCGACGATCAAGGCGGGTTCGTGGAGGTATACGAAAACTTCGTTGCCACCAATATCGATGGCTCGGAAGTGTTTATCGTACGCAGTCCCCAATATGTCGATTACCTGAACCGGGGCGAAGGAAGCTATCTCCTTGACCCCCATGGCGACCCGGATGATGAATCATTCAGCTGATTAAGCGTCTTACCCGGCAGCATATGACTTGCAGCGGCTGCCGGGCATTACATAATCCATTACGTCAGTTCAAGCTGGCGCTGGACAATCCGGACAATATCCGCAATGTAATCGCCGATAATAGGCAAATTCAGCGCGCCAAGCGCCTGCAGGGCATATATGATGGTTGCCGCAAAAAAAGTAAACCCGATCGCGATTCCCACGCCGCGTGCCGACCCGGCCAACAGATTGGTCCAGATCAATTTCCAGGGGCGGTTCAACAGCTGGGTGTATTCCGCGATCCGGGCCTTCTCCAGCTGCTGCGCGATGTCCGTGGTCATGCGGTGTATGGCGCTCAACTGGTCCCGTTCAGCTTCCACAAGCGATTTATTCTTTTCGGTTGATAACGCATTTTCCGGCTTCTCTGCCATATTCACCGCCCCCTTGCCACTATACTAGGCAGACTCTGGAAAAAACAGATCAGGATCCGCTTTCTTCCTGCTTGAAACCTTACATAACATGCATGAGAATTCGCTGATTATTATGCATCTGTTGAAAGCATCTCATTCGCACGGAATCCCCCGAACAGAGCCGGTGCTTATTAGCACGTTAAAAAACCACCGCCATGCAATGGCGGTGGTTTAAAATATCAACGATTCTCAGGCGATATGGATGCCAATGGTTTTGCCGCCAAGCTCAACCCGCTCCATGCCTTCGCTTTGTCCGTATTGCAAATCGTTAACCAGAACATTTTCGCGCAGCACATCTTCAAATGCGGTGATCGCAGCTTGAAGCTCATCATCCGTATCGAGGGTCAGATTGACCCGCTTCTCGATCGGCAGGTCCAGCTTCTTGCGCGTATCCTGCACGGCACGCACCACTTCGCGAACCCAGCCTTCCTGCTCCAGCTCCGGCGTGATATCCGTATTGAGCGCAACGGTTAACCCGTAACCCGAAGCGGATGCAAAGCCTGCCTTCGCCTTCTTCTCTACCAGCAGCTCTTCGGACGTGATCTGCAATTCTTCGCCTTCCGGTGAAGTTACGTTCACGCCGCCCGATTGGACCACCTTGCGGGTTTCGTCACTGCTCATTCCCTTCAGGAAACCTTGCAGGAAGCCAATATTTTTACCGTATTTCTTGCCTGCAACCTTCAGGTTCATTTTGAGCGTGAAATCAACGAACCCGCTGTCGCTGGTCTCCACCTCAATTGCTTTGACGTTGATCTCATCCTTGATGATGTCTTCATACCCCGCGAGATCGAACTCGCGATCCATGGATACGATGAGCTCGGACAGCGGCTGACGCGTCTTGATTCCTGTCTCGTTGCGGACGTTGCGCGCAAGCTCTACGATCTGTCTTGCCGTTTCCATGTCCTGCTCGAGCGCTTTGTCGATCAACGCTTCGTCGGCTTGCGGGAAGTCGGCCAGATGCACGCTCTCGCCGCCGCCCAGGTTGACGAAGATATCTTCGGACAGCATCGGCGTGAATGGTGCCATCAGCTTGGATAGCGTCAACAGCACGTGCGTAAGCGTCCCGTATGCGGCCAGCTTATCTTCCCCGAGTCCGCTGCCCCAGAAACGATCGCGCGAACGACGGATATACCAGTTGCTCAGCTCATCCACATAAGCTTCGATGGCTTTGGCCGCGTTAAGGAAATCATTGACGGCCAATCCCTTGTCAACCACTTGAATCAAGCTGTTCAGGCGGGAGAGAATCCAGCGGTCCAGCTTGTGGTCCGATCCCTTGAAGTCATGCTCCTTCGGATCATAGCCGTCGATGCCGGCATACAATGTCAGGAACGCATGGGTGTTCACCAGCGTGTCCACAACCTTGGATTTAGCTTCGCCGACGATTCCTTTCGAGAAACGCTTGCTGTTCCATGGCGCACTGTCGGCGAGCAGCGCCCAACGGAACGCATCCGTGCCGTACTCCTCGATGATTTCCCAAGGATCGATGACGTTGCCCTTGGATTTGGACATCTTCTGTCCGTTCTCATCGAGAATATGGCCCGTGGCCATGACCGCTTTATAAGGCGCTTTACCGGTGAAGAGGGTCGATACGGCGAGTAAGCTGTAGAACCATCCGCGCGTCTGGTCGATCCCTTCGCAGATCATATCGGCAGGATACTGCTGTTCGAACTTCTCCTTGTCCTCGAATGGATAATGGTATTGCGCATACGGCATCGATCCGCTGTCAAACCATACGTCAATGACTTCCGAGGTCCGTTCCATCACGCCGCCTTCACAATGCGGGCATTTGACTTTCACTTCATCCACATATGGCTTGTGCAGCTCCAGATCCTCTGCTACCTCGCCTACGGCGTTAGCCCGAAGCTCCCCAATGCTGTGCGGCGAGAACTGCCCTTCACAAGAATCGCAGACCCATACGTTAAGCGGCGTTCCCCAGTAACGGTTCCGGCTGATATTCCAATCGACCAGATCTTCAAGGAACTTGCCGAAGCGGCCTTCACGCACATGGCCTGGGTACCAGGTTACCTCGTTGTTGTTCGCGATCAGCTGATCCTTAACCGCCGTCGTTTCGATAAACCAGCTCTCCATCGCATAATAGAGCAGCGGGGATTTACAGCGCCAGCAGAATGGATAACTGTGCTCGTATTTCTCCTTGCTGTACAGAAGTCCTTTTTCGGACAATGCCTTCACGATGTCCAGATCGCAATCCTTGACGAAGCGTCCGGCAAAATCCGTCACTTCATCGGTATAACGGCCTTGGCCGTTCACGACACTCACGAAGCTGATGCCATTCTCGCGGCATACGCGGTAGTCGTCTTCACCGTGCGCAGGAGCCATGTGTACAATCCCCGTACCGCTTGCATCGGTAACAAAGGATGCGCCGACAACGATGTTCGATTTTTCCGCTTTTACATAAGGGAATGGAGGGTCGTAAGTCTTGCCGACCAGCTCGGAGCCTTTCAGCGTCGATAGAACGGTAAAGTCGCCTTTCATGACATCCTCTACCAGATTTTTAGCCACGATATAGATGCCGTCCTCCTGCTTGACGCGAGCGTAATCCATATCCGGATTCACGGCGAGCGCCACGTGGGATGGCAGCGTCCAAGGCGTCGTCGTCCATGCCAGCACATACTCTCCGCTGTCATGCAGCTTAAACTTCGCCGTTGCGCTCAGGTCTTTAACATCCTCGTAACCCTGTGCCACTTCGTGGGAGCTCAGTGTCGTCTGACAGCAAGGGCAGTACGGGCTTACGCGGTGACCACGGTACAGAAGGCCCTTGTCATGAATCGTCGCCAAAATGTTCCAAACACTCTCGATATAGTTGTTCTCAAGCGTGATGTACGGATGATCCAGGTCGGTCCAATAAGCAATCGCTTCGGTCAGCTCGCGCCATTTATGCTCATATTCAAATACGCTGGCTTTACACTTTTTGATAAAGGCCTCCACGCCATAATTCTCGATTTCCTGCTTGCCGGAGATGCCCAGCTGCTTCTCTACGCCCAGCTCAACCGGAAGCCCGTGCGTATCCCAGCCCGCTTTCCGGACGACATGGTAGCCCTTCATCGTCTGATAGCGGCCCACAAAATCCTTGATCACGCGGCCGAGCACGTGACCGATATGAGGCGCGCCATTCGCGGTCGGCGGACCTTCGTAAAATACATAATTCGGCTTGCCGGCCCGCAGCTCGATTGATTTCTTGAACGTGTTCTCCTCGTTCCATTTGTTCAAGATGCGCAGCTCTCTTGCCCGCGCTTTCTCCTTGACGTCTACTCTGTTCATGCAGATCTTCCTTTCACCCTTTTTCGAGGTTGTTCAAAAAGTCCGATTTTGATCACGAAGTGAATCAAGAATCAACTCGGCATCGAATCTTGAATTCAGCCGGGCCTTCCGGTGCTCACGTACAAACTACGTACGCTCCGCTCCTCACTCCCTAGCTTCATCCAACCTTCTCGGTGCTGAAAACCGACCTTTTTGAACTCGCCCTTTTTCGTAAATGTTCTGTGAACATAAAAAAAGGCCCCGTCCCCCAAGGGACGAGAACCTGTTCTCGCGATACCACCCTAATTTCGCCCGGCCGACTTCTAATGGAAGCCTGCACAAGCGACACCTCAATGTCCATGCCCTGTTTGTAAGGCAAGGTCCGATATAACGTTCGGCAGACGGCTTAGCTTACGCACGCGGTCACACGCTTCAGCTTCACTTCTCCGGGATGATCTTCTGCTAGGCCTGAACGCCGGGCTTTCAGCAACTGCCGGCTCTCTGGGGGACAGATCCTTCGCGTACTATTCCCATCAACGAATTACGGTATGAATCAACAATATGTTATTAGTTATAGACGACTTCTCGGAAAAAGTCAACCGGATACCCGCCTAGTATACCTCTTTCGGCTCCAGACTCGGTTCGCGGTTCTCCAACGTCTCCCAGCCTTCCTGCTTCAGAAGCTCCAGCTGAGCCTCTACCAAGGAGCGGAAACGGGTGCGGTAGATGGAGGCCTGCTTCTTCAGCTCTTCAACCTCCAGCGCGATTTTGCGTGATTTCCCGAGCGCATCGTTAATGATCCGGTCCGCATTCTTCTCGGATTCCTTAACGATCAGCTGAGCTTCCTTCTTCGCGTTGTTCTTCAGCTCATCCGCCGCCTCCTGGGCGACAATGATGGTCTTTGATAAGGTTTCCTCAATATTCGAAAAATGATCCAGTCTTTCTTGCATCGCCATTAGCTGGTTGCCTAATTCTTTATTCTCCCGGATCACACTTTCATAATCCTTAATAATCTGATCCAAAAACTCGTTGACCTCGTCCTCATCATAACCGCGAATTCGACGGGCGAATTCCTTGTTATGTATATCAAGCGGTGTCAATGGCATGGTGTGCACCTCCTAAATATATGGGCCTTACAGGACGGTCCGTCCGCTGTGTTAGCCAAACCACCCGTCCGTGAAGACAATAGCGGTCATTTACGATTTATCGGCAAATCCATTGTCATTTTGAATGTTCCCTGTATGGTTTCGACAAAAAAACGGCAATTCCTTCAAAGGTCAAGCATATTTCCCAACCTTGATACGGTACCGCCCTTTTTTCGTCAGGCCGCCCGTCTCCAGTACTTTAAACCGTCCAAATCCTTGGATGGAGACGACATCGCCTTCTTTTAAATTCGTGGAGGGATCCTCTTCCACTTTCCAGTTGACGCGGCACCGGCCAGCCTTGATCGGCACGACGATTTTTGTGCGGCTGATTCGGTAGGCATCACTGGCGATTCCGTCCAGTCTCATGGAAGATACCGTAATGTCCATCGCCTCGAAATTCGTGCGGGCCACCTGAAGCTTGTCCAGCGGCAGCAGATCCGTCATGACATGCACCCGGTGGACCTGGCTGAGATTCAGATGCAGGAAGGCGCTGATATCGTCGGCAACGACCGCATGGCAGCCGTCCGCAAGCACATGGATATCACCGATCTTGGATCTCTTAATGCCCAGACCCAGTATCGAACCCATATAATCGCCATGCTCCAGCTCCAGAAACTTCTGATCTCCGGAAGAGATGCTGAGCACCTTCATCATCAGATCCTCGCCTTCAAGCGCCCGGTAATCCGGAGCAATCATCGCCCGCACGCGCTCGGCATCAGCATGTCCGCCATCAAACACGGCATGCACGTCCGGATGACGATTCACGAGCGATTCCAGAATGAACCGCTGCCGGGGATCCAGGAAATCCGTCAGCTTGGTTTCATGATATTGTCCGGCATTGACCACCCATTCCCAAGCCCGGTCCACAAATTCCCGTTCGTCCTTGTGAAAATGATCGTAGATGTCCAGTTTCATCATTCATTCACCTGCTACAGGATATATCCGAGAATAGCGTATACGCCGCGCTCAGCCAGCTGCAGCACGAACAGCGCGATAATCGGGGAAATATCGATCATGCCCATAATCGGCGGAATGAACCGGCGAAAAGGTGCCAGATAAGGCTCTACCAGCTTGCCAAGCAGCTCCCCGACAAAGCTTTCCCTCACATTCGGAAGCCAGGACATCAAGACATAAACCAAAATCATGTAGAAGTAAATACGGAATAGCGTGCTAACAACGCTAATAATTTCGTAGGTCAAAGCCTAAATCACCTCATTCTGTTATATTCATGTTCGTCTGCTAGAATCTCCGAGATCGAACCTTGGATCTCTACGGTATCCGGCGTGCATAGGAAGATGTTCCCGCCCACCTTCGAGATTCCGCCGCTAAGCGCATAAACGGTTCCGCTAAGAAAATCGATAATGCGCAGCGCCTGATCATTCCTCACGCGCTGAAGGTTGACCACAACCGTTCGGAATGACCGCAGATGATCTGCAATCTCCTGTGCTTCATCATATGAACGAGGCTCGACTAATACAACCTTAACGTTCTTCTGCGAATGAATGCTAACGATATTGCCGCTCTTTTGGTTTTTCCGATGATCAAACGGCGTTGCCTCCACCGGCTCTTCCTGCGAGGCCAGAACCTCGCGTTCCACAACTTCTTCTTCCTCTTGCAGTCCCAAGAAATTCATAAACCGGTTCATCACGCCCATCGTCAATCCTCCTCTTTCCCTACTAAAATTGAGCCGAGACGCACCCAGGTCGCCCCTTCCTCTATGGCAACTTCAAAGTCATTGGACATGCCCATGGACAATTCGGTCAATGGCTCCGCCGTAAGCGCCTGCTCGTTCAGCTCATCTCTTAGTTGTCTTAAACCACGAAATACAGGACGCGTCTGCTCCGCCGACGATTCGTATGGAGCCATGGTCATGAGTCCGGTAACCTTTACGTGCGAAAGACTGTTGATTTCCTTCAAAAACTCAGCTGCTTGCTCGGGAGGCAAGCCGTACTTGGATTCCTCACCCGAGATATTGACCTGCATCAAGGCGGATACCTGCAGATTCAGCGCAGCCGCCCGCTTCTCCAGCTCATGGGCCAAAGACAAGCGGTCGAGCGAATGAATATATTGAAATTTATCAATGACATCCCGGACCTTATTGGTCTGAAGATGGCCGATGAAATGCCATGTGCCGCGGCTGCCGAGTGCATTCCACTTCGCCTGGGCATCCTGCCAGCGGTTCTCGCCGATATGCAAAAGTCCGTGATCCAGTACCGAAGCTGTCATATCCAAGGAGACATATTTCGTGACCGCAATCATATTCACATCATTCCGGTCCCTGCCGCTTCTTGCGCATGCCTCCGTTATTCGCTGTTCCACTTGATCGATACGTTCCTTCAAACTCAAGGGACGACTCACCTCTTTCTCATCCCGATCCAACTCGCCATCCGACCCGTAGTCCCTCCATCTTTGCGATAGGAGAAGAACAGATCGTGATTGCAGCTTGTACACCATGATGTACATTCGATATGTTCCGCCAATATTCCTGCTTTAATCATAATGTGTCTGTTTATTTCTTTCAAGTTCAGCATGTATTTCCCGTGTCCTTTGTCGATATAAAAAGCTGAATTTGTAACTTTATCGACTGGGAATCCTTCAATTCCGAGTTCGCGGACACGATCCATGACCCGATCGTCCACCTCGTAACAGCATTCGCCGATCGACGGACCGATGGCTGCATGGAGGTTCCGAGGCAAGCTTCCGTA
This sequence comes from Paenibacillus sp. HGF5, assembly GCF_000204455.1. NCBI lineage: Bacteria > Bacillati > Bacillota > Bacilli > Caryophanales > Paenibacillaceae > Paenibacillus > Paenibacillus sp. HGF5. The sequence goes on from NZ_AEXS01000017.1 coordinate 116,467, forward strand.
TTCCGTTGACATCCTGACCACCATTTGTTCGGCTATGCCACCCACGGTTCCCTTCCAGCCCGCGTGGGCCAGACCGACGGCGCCCGTGACCGGGTCCCAGAAATACAGCGGCACGCAGTCCGCGTAAAAGGAAGTCAGCAACACGCCGGGAACATCGGTTACAAGCCCGTCCGTATCTTGATAGGCCGAGGCCCGCTCCAAGCTCCCTCTGCCCCTGTCCTTATCATGAACGACACCAATCCGGACGCCGTGCACCTGCTCGCCGCACGTCCAGTCTTCGAGAGAAAAGCCAAGCGCCGCGGCGATCCGCTTCCGGTTCTCGACAATGTCGCCCGGCTCGTCTCCGACATGAAAGGCCAAATTCAAACTGTCATAGGGTATCCGGCTCACGCCGCCATGCCGGCCCGTGAACCCGGCCGTTAGTGCGGCCGTTGATTTCCCTTCCCATTTTTCGAGCACAAACAGACTCGGTGTCTGCCGATCTTGACTAACAAACGGTTCCATGAACATTCACCTCTATGACCAGTGTAACAGAAAACATACGCCGGAGACATATGAACCCGCCGTTTGGTTAGAAGGATCGACGGTCAGGACGATCCAGATACTCCACCGGTTCCTGATCATCCGGCGTTCTCCGCAGTTCCTCCATTTTGACAAGGACCACGTCCGAGCCGATCTTGACGATATTCCGCCACGGTATGATCAGATCGCTTCCGCCGCCGAACAGCCCCATGAATTTGCCGTAGCTCGGCACCACGATCGCTTCAATCCGGCCCTGCCGCAAATCCAGCTCCAAATCGCTGATTTGCCCGAGCCGCTTGCCGTCGATGATATTAATAACATCCTTTGTTTGAAAATCGGAAATTTTCATCTTTTTCCCCACCATTTGATTATCAGGTATCATGAGCATCACACCTTAGATGTATTTGAAGGTTATCCGTCCATCCCTGTTCAATCCGCATCCCTCTGTTCAATATATGATCCGCTTGGGTAAAATAGCTTATTTAAAACGAAAAAACGACCCCATAAACGGGATCGTTGTCTGTTCGTTTGATTGCTGGCCTTCTTAAGTTTTGACGTGCTTCTGCATCTGCTTGATCGCCGACTTCTCCAGGCGCGACACTTGGGCTTGGGAGATACCGATTTCATCGGCAACTTCCATCTGGGTTTTGCCTTCGTAAAACCGCATGGACAGAATCATTTTTTCGCGCTGCCCGAGCTTGTGCATCGCTTCCCGGAGAGCGATTTCCTCAATCCAGGACACATCCTTGTTCTTGTCATCACTGATTTGATCCATCACATATATCGGATCGCCACCGTCATGATAAATCGGCTCAAACAGCGAAACGGGATCTTGAATGGCATCGAGTGCAAAAACAACGTCTTCCTTGGGCACATTCAGCGCTTCGGAAATTTCAAAAATCGTTGGTTCACGCGAATTCGCATTGGTCAGCTGATCCCGGACCTGAAGTGCCTTGTAGGCAATATCGCGCAGTGATCGGGAGACGCGAATCGGGTTATTGTCCCTTAAGTATCGACGTATTTCTCCGATAATCATCGGTACGGCATAAGTGGAAAATTTAACATTTTGCGATAAATCAAAATTGTCGATGGCCTTCATCAATCCGATGCAGCCTACCTGAAACAGATCATCAACGAACTCTCCCCGATTGTTAAACCTTTGGATGACGCTGAGCACCAGTCTCAGGTTACCGTTCACCAATTTTTCTCGGGCCGACCGTTCATTGTTCTGCTGCAGATTATGAAACAGCTCCCTCATTTCCACGTTCGTCAGAACAGGCAGTTTTGACGTATCCACACCACAAATTTCAACTTTGTTTCGCGTCATGATGACTAACCTCCCAAGGAGAAACATTACTGTACATTATCTCCGAGGGGGGTTATTTTATTCCTTGCGATTTCCAGTTACACCATCTTGTTGAATTCTTTGCGGAGCCGTTTAATGATTCTCTTCTCCAATCGGGAAATGTAGGATTGCGAGATTCCAAGCAGGTCTGCCACGTCTTTTTGCGTCTTTTCTTCCCCGTCCTGCAGGCCGAAACGAAGCTCCATAATCATGCGTTCCCGGTCGCTCAATTTATCGAGTGCTTTTTGCAGCAGCTTCCGGTCGACCTGCTCCTCGATGTTGCGGTAGATGGTGTCGTTCTCGGTGCCCAATACGTCGGACAGGAGCAATTCATTGCCGTCCCAATCGATATTCAGCGGCTCGTCGAAAGAGACCTCGCTTCGCGTTTTGTTATTCCGGCGCAGGTACATCAAAATTTCGTTTTCAATGCAGCGCGAGGCATACGTGGCCAGCTTGATTTTTTTCTCGGGGTCAAACGTATTCACCGCCTTAATCAGTCCGATGGCACCGATCGATACCAAATCTTCGATGTTAATGCCGGTGTTCTCGAATTTGCGGGCGATATAAACGACCAGGCGCAGATTACGTTCGATCAGCATGGCCCGGGTGGCCGCATCGCCGGTAGGCAGCTTTTTGAGCAAGAACTCCTCTTCCTCTTTCGTTAGCGGAGGCGGAAGCGCCTCGCTTCCTCCGATATAGTAGATTTCCTGACTCTTCAAACCCAGCATAAAAAGCACGCGGTAATACTGCAGCTGCAATGCTAATCTCCATTTAACGGGCATCTCTTATCCTCCTAATGCGTTTTCCCGAAGGTTTAACTGACTTCATAAACATCATCTTTAGGCTCCTAATCCGGAATGGATGGATTTTCATGAAGATTTTCAAAGACTTATCCATCGCTCGAACGTTGGATCACAGACTCGAACACTATGAAAATGGCTTCGCCTGTCATTATCCTGCAGTCTTGGCTTCGCCTGATTTCAGACCGGTCGCCTCATGATTCTGAGAATCGCCCGTTATGGCAGGTTGTGCATTCTTCGGCGTCCCCTCACCTTCCGTCAACGCCGGATGGATGATGGCCCTGTATGCCCTGTCTCCCGAAAGCGTCCCGCCGTCAAGACCAATCAGCACCTTGGATGCCGTGTATTCAAATCCCCCCAGCTCGACTCGTACCATGTCAGGCTTCAGCGCAAGCATAAATGCAGCCCCCCGGTTGACGCCGCGATACGGAACAAGCCGCAGGCGGTCCTGCCATTCGAATTCCTCTGCCGCCAGCCCCATGATTAATTTGTCCGGTTCCCCCTCCATCAGCTGTTTGCTCCATCCCTGGGGCAGGTAGGCTTCCCATAGTTCTGCTTCCATCACCATAACCGGCGTGCGCGTCAAGGGATCGCTCAATTGGTTACCTGTATCAAGCAGACCCACACAGCCTATCTTGACGCTGCCGATCCATACGGACACTTCTCCCAACAAGGCTTCCCGGTTCTCGGTTTTTCGTTTCGTGGTCTGAACGGCTTTAAACGCGAATACAACTACAAAAAAGGTAATGCACGCAAACCAGAATCCCACCTTCAATTCAAAGGATAGCCCGCCCGATGTCGTATACCATATCCCGCTGAACAACTCTCCCGAATTTTGGACCAAGTAATGAAAACCGATAATGCCTCCAGCTGCGGCAAAATTCACCATATAGAAAGCTCCCAAATTCCGAAGATAACTCTGCAAGCTCACAAAGCCGAAAGCCACCCACAGCATGATCAACGATAGTCCAAACTTGATGAGAAAGGTAAACAAAAACGACAATTGCGGGACAAACATCATGACGACATACAGTGCGCCGATCACAGAGGATAATGCAAGCCTCCACCATGTTGGCTTCACTCTCCGCATCCAGGCGGTCAAAGCCAGCAAAACGGCGTCAATGACGAGGTTTGCCAAAAATATAAGATCAATATAAACAACCAGGTTGTTCACCTGCCTAGTCGAAGAATCCTCTACCGTTATCCTTCTGTTGATTTCTGGGCTATGGGAGATGTTACTAGTATAAGAAGAATAGAATTCAAAGTCTGTCTAAACCTGTGGGCGGATTTCAGACTTTTTTTGTCGATGAAGGGCAGTTTTTAGAGACCTGTACCAAGAGCAGCCTCTTAGCGTTATCGGCGATCTCTATCTTGGCAGGAAGGCTCGGGGAATATCCGTAATTTCCCCAGTAATTGCTGATTGGGCTTTCATTCGTGAAAGTGTGACAGCATCAGCTGTTGGCCTTGTAAATGGAATAAAAAGGAAGATGACGAGGCTTGGATATAAAAATAAGCCTGTCTTCATCATGATGACGAAGCACAGGCTTACCGTTATTAATCATTATTACGGGTACGATTGCGAAGAAAAGTAGGAATATCAAGCTGATCATTGCTCTGATTGCCAAACGGCTTCAGATTCACATTACTCTTGTCCGTTTCCGGCTGCTGTTGTTGCTGTTGTTCCCCTTGCGGCATTGCAGGACGACGTCCCGGCGGGATTGGAGAAGGTTTGCTCTCAAAGCCGGTAGCGATAACCGTGACCTTGATTTCATCCTTCATGCTTTCCTCAATGATCGCACCGAAGATCATGTTCACTTCCGGATCGGAAGCAGATGTTACAATCTCGGCCGCTTCATTCACTTCATACAAGGAAAGATTGGTTCCTCCCGTAATATTCATGATCACACCGCGGGCACCCTCGATTGAGGTTTCAAGCAGCGGGCTCATGATCGCCTTGCGGGCAGCCTCGGAGGCACGGTTCTCACCAGTAGCCAGTCCAATACCCATCAGAGCCGAGCCGCGTTCTGTCATGATCGTTTTCACGTCGGCAAAGTCAAGGTTGATCAGACCCGGCACTTGGATCAGATCAGAAATGCCCTGAACGGCCTGACGCAATACGTTATCAGCTTCTCGGAACGCTTCCAGCATCGGTGTCTTCTTATCCACGATCTCCAGCAAGCGATCATTCGGAATGACGATGAGTGTGTCCACTTTCTCTTTCAATGCTTCAATGCCAAGCTCCGCTTGGGAAGCTCGCTTGCGTCCTTCGAACGTAAACGGACGAGTGACAACCCCAACCGTTAATGCCCCGCACTCTTTAGCAATTTCAGCGATGACAGGCGCAGCTCCAGTACCTGTACCGCCACCCATACCGGCTGTAACGAATACCATATCGGCACCCTTCAGGGTGTTCATGATCAAATCACGGGATTCTTCCGCAGCCTTCTTGCCTACGTCAGGATTGGCGCCGGCACCAAGACCGCGAGTCAGCTTGTCCCCGATTTGCAGTTTATGTTCGGATTTTGCAAGGTGGAGTGCCTGAGCATCCGTATTGACCGTAATAAATTCAACGCCCTGCACACCATTTTCAATCATTCGGTTAACGGCGTTGCTTCCGCCGCCGCCTACTCCGATTACTTTTATTTGAGCTAAGCTCTCCATTTCAAAATCAAATTCCAACATCTAATCCATCTCCCCCTCAATGTGCGTGGATGGCACGTCCACAGTCGAATGAATCCGCTATATAAACTCGCTGAACATCTTTTTCAGGCGTTCAATAAATCCCGGCTTCTGGCTGGTCTCCTGAGTTGCTGCGACAGGATTTTGCTGCTTAGCGCGGTTCACCGGTTTCTTGCTATTTCCGCTGCTGTTGTTGCTTCCTCCTGTATTCCGTACGCGTACGTTCCGGATTGCATTATGGAGGATGCCGACTCCGCTGCAGTATCCCGGATCACGAACACCGATAAAATCGGGAACCGCAATCCGTACGGAAGTCGCCAGCTCATTTTGTGCCACCTGCAGCACACCAGGCATGGACATAGTGCCCCCAGTAAGTATATAACCACCAGGAAGCTCACTGTAACCCAAGCGCTTGATTTCTTGGCGCACTAATTGGAATATTTCCTGAACGCGAGGTTCTATGATAGCTGCCAGATCCTCTTGAGTGAACTCCTTGTCCACATTGCTTCCAATTCTCGTTACCTTGAACGTTACTTCGTGTGCGGCACTCTCGATCAGCGCGCACCCGTACTTCAGTTTAACCTTCTCTGCTTGATCCGTCAGCGTTCGCAGGCCGTATGCGATATCATTCGTCACGAAATCTCCGCCTACCGGAAGCGTGGAGGTTGCGGCAATGCTGCCTCCCTCGAACACAGCCAGCGTGGTTGAGCCCGCTCCGACGTCGACCAGCACGGACCCCATCGTTTTCTCGTCCTTGGACAAGGCCAGCTGTCCAGCACCAAGCGGAATCAGCACCAGATCCTTCACTTTCAGACCTGATTTCTCCACGCAGCGTAACAGGTTATGTATTGCCGTTTTGGCGCCAGTTATAATCGTCGCTTCCACTTCCAGCCTTACGCCGATCATTCCTCGCGGATCAGAGATTCCTTCCAAACCGTCAACTACAAACTGTTTAGCAACCACATCGATAATTTCACGATCGGGAGGAAGCGCAACGACTTCCGCCGCCTTCAGCACGCGGTCAATGTCCTCTTCACCAATTTCGCGATCCTCGTTCGATACTGCCACAACGCCGTGGCTGGATTGAAGTCCGATATGATTTCCAGATATGCCGACATAAACTTCGGATATTTGAATACCGACCATACGCTCCGCATGATCAACAGCGCTGCGAATGGATTGTACGGTCTGGTCGATATCTACAATTGCACCTTTGCGAATTCCCTCCGAGTCGGCAGATCCAACTCCAATAATATTAAAGGTTCCATTATTAACTTCCCCAATAATAGCACGAACTTTGGATGTACCGATGTCCAAACTAACAATGATGTCATTGTTGCTCAAGCCCTGGCACCTCCTGTTTTTAGCAAATTAATTTTGATTATAAAGAATACATTTCTACTTATTCAACACTCGCGGGTCTTTCCCTCTTTTTTCAACATTTTTTTTACTGCCAACATTTGCTATAACAGGCCGTAAAAGTCATTCAAAAAAGAAGAGCCGAAACAAGTTGTCAATACTTTCAATTGTACCATTTATTCCTATGCCTGAGTAGGGGTTTATTGCCCTTCCTCGGCGTCTTCTCCAACTTCTTCTTCAAACGGCACGTAAGAATCGGCTTCCAGCATCGTAATCACACCCGGCCGCTCTATTTCGGTAACCTGATTCAAGTACTCCACCTTGTCACGGAGCAAGGAAACCGATGTGATGACCTCGAATTTGGAACGCGTGTACATCTTGATCCGGTCCGGAAAAGATAACGTTGGCGACGGCATGATCTCCGAAATGTCTGAAGTCAGGCTTCCCGGGATCTCGGCAAGTACTTTGCTGAGCTTGGACTTGTTGGGGTCGTTTGCATCCCAATTGGTCAGAATCGGCTTCTCCACGGCAATGCCGCTTGCCGTGACGGGAACCGAGGTACCGCTCGACAGAATCGCTTGGAGCTCGCCGCTGTCGGACAGCTCATAGGCAACCGTAGGATGTTCCGTCACCACGATACTGACGTCGCCCGGAAAGCTCTTGACCACTTCGGCCGTCTTAATCGTGCCCAGCTCCATCAGGCGCTCCTGCACGAGTGTGGGGTCGACGCCAAAGTACTGGTCTCCGATGTGGAGTCCGCTTTGCTTGGTAAGCTGCTCATTTGTATTAAACGTATTGCCTGTAAAATGAATCTCGGTAACTTGGCTGACCGACGACCGGAAAAACAAGATCGTCAGCAGAGCTGCGAACAGCAGCAAAAGAATCCATATGATTTTTTTGGCCGTTTTCGGTTTGGGCTTGTCCTGCTTCAGGACAGGCATATGTGTCTTGGACATATCCACTCTCTCCATAAAGACCTGTTATCCCCTCCTCCTGGAGGGGATGCTCAGGACCTCAATTGGCTAAATCAAGCGGCTTTGGCACCGGGGACTGACGATAGATCCGTGCGCCTAAACCTTGGAACATGTTTTCAATACGATCATAACCGCGATCAATATGGTGAACTTGCTCCACCACGGTCGTTCCCTGCGCGGCCAAACCGGCAATGACGAGCGCCGCTCCAGCCCGAAGATCGGTTGCTTCCACGGTGGCTCCGTAAATTCTCTGCACGCCGCGTATGAACGCATAGTTCAGATCCGTGGAAATGTCCGCCCCCATGCGGGAGAGTTCCTCTACATGCTTGAACCGTCCTTCGAATACCGTCTCTTTCATCACGCTAAACCCGTCCGCCAAGGACAGCAAGACCATGACCTGGGATTGCAAATCAGTCGGGAAAGAAGGATACGGCGAAGTCACGATTCGTTCCACAGCTTTAGGACGGCTCATGCAGCTTATATTTATTATATCATTGCATATACTGGTTTGAACACCGGCGCGCTTCAGCACATGTATAAGGGAAGTTAAATGGGACGGATTGGTCTTTGTAAGCGTTACGCTGCCGCGGGTAACCGCTGCTGCGATCATGACGGTTCCGGCTACGATCCGGTCCGGAATGATCTCATACTCGCAAGGCTCCAGGCGCTCCACGCCATGGATCGTTATGGTATCCGTTCCTGCACCGATAATGTTCGCTCCCATTTTGTTCAGGAAATGCTGAAGGTCCTGAATTTCAGGCTCTCTCGCGGCATTGGTGAGCACCGTCGTGCCGAGCGCCGTTGCTGCTGCCATCATGATATTCTCCGTCGCCCCCACGCTGGCAAAATCCAGATGAATATCGGTTCCGATCAAACGGCTGGCCCTGCAATGGATTTTATCGTTGCTCTCCTCGATTTCCGCACCAAGCGCCTGCAATCCTTTAAGATGGAGGTCGATCTTGCGTTCTCCGATCGCGCAGCCTCCGGGCTGGTAGATCGTCACTTCGCCAAAACGGGCCAGCAGAGGTCCCATCAAAAAGATGGAGGATCGCATCTGCTTCATTAAATCTTCCGGGACATGAAACGAATTGGCCGACGAGGTATCCACGGTCACCGTCTCCAGCTCATGCTTGCATTTGGAGCCGAGACGGCCGAGAATGCTGAGCATCACTTCAATATCCAGCAGATGCGGGACATTGCTTAATCTTACAGTCCCTTCTGCAAGAAGACTTGCTGCTAGAATAGGTAAAGCTGCATTTTTTGCTCCATGGATACGTATGGTTCCTGATAGGGGCCTTCCGCCTTCAATCACCAATTTGTCCAATGTATCACCTCCGAGTTTACCGCTCGCCTAGAACGTACACCTCAGGCACCATTTGAATTCCGTTCTTCTCCGATATGGTTTCCTTGATGCGTTCCATCAAAGCGAGCACGTCCTCTGCTGTCGCTTGACCGGTGTTCTCGATGAAATTGGCATGCTGTAAAGAAACTTCTGCGCCTCCGATCCGCAGGCCCTTGAGACCGGCAGCCTCGATCAACCTCGCCGCATGGTCGCCGGGCGGGTTGCGAAATACGCTGCCTGCCGTTGCGGATTGGAGTGGCTGCGTACGCCGGCGACGGTCCTTATAGGAGGCCATAACGGCTGTAATCTCCTTGCGGTCTCCTTGACGGAGCTCAAATGCCGCTTCAGTCACAATCCCTTTCCGTTCATGCAGAATGGAGTGTCGGTAATCAAACGCCATATCTTTCGCAGCATACGTAACCAATTCCCCTGTTTCCAGTACAATGTCAGCGGACTTGAATATGCGTGACACATCAGACCCATGGGCACCCGCATTCATGTAGACGGCCCCTCCGACCGATCCAGGAATGCCTCCGGCAAATTCGAGCCCGGATAATCCTTGTTTTCCGGCCAGAACACTAAGTTTGACAAAAGACAGACTGCCGCCTGCAGTTACCGTCTCTCCGTCAAAACGAAGCTCCTCAAAACCCTGGCCCAGCTTGATGACCGCTCCCCGAATTCCTTTATCGGCAACCAGCATGTTTGAACCGCGGCCCAGCTGTGTCCAAGGTATGTGATGGGCATGGAGAAGAGTGACCAGTTCCTTGAGCTGTTCCTTGTTCTCAGGAACAATCAGGCAATCGGCTGGTCCGCCTATTTTCCATGTCGTATATTTTGCCAGCGGTTCATTCCATAACACTGCTCCGACATTGGCCTCTGATAGTAGCGATTTCCACTGCTGCATTTTAAATAAACCTCCCTTGACTTTCAAAACCAAAAGGCCATTCCTTCAACTGGATGAAGAGATGGCCGCTGTCAGTAATGCCGGCCTCATGGGTGTGTCACGATTATAGAGTATCTTATGTCAGGCTCCATAGGTGTGTGACAATCGCCCAGCCGTTTTAGCGTTTGCCGGTTAACCGGCGGATTTCTTGGGTTATGACGGCCGCCGAGTCCGGTTTGCCGAGCTCTTTCGAAGCCGCAGACATCAACTCTCTTGCAGAGCGGTTGGTCATGATCTCCTCAAGCTTCCGGAACAGCGATTCAGCCGTCAAGTCCTTTTCTAAAATCATGCTGGATGCTCCCGCTTCCTCCAATTGCCTCGCATTCGCCTCCTGGTGGTTATTGGTGACGTTAGGTGATGGTATAAGGACGGATGGGATGCCAAGCGATGTAATTTCCGCCAGGAATGAGGCTCCCGCACGGTTTACGATCAGCGAAGTAGCCGCAAGCACTTCCGGCATATTATGAATATAGGGCAAAATATGAAGATGATTCGGCATGGTGCCGAGCTGGGACCGAATGGATTCCCGCGTATTCTCGAAATACGTATCGCCCGTAACAAATACAAAATGGACGTTCGGCAGCTTGTGAATGAACGGCGCCATCCCGATCATCGCGTTATTGATCGCCTTGGCTCCCCGGCTTCCGCCGACGATCAGAACGACCTGGCTGTCCACCGGAATGCCGAGCGTAGCAAATCCACGTTCACGATTGGCGGATAAAACCGTTGTCGCACGTGGATTTCCTGTATATACCGTTCTTTTGGCTTTAGGAAAAGAAGACTCCGTTCCTTCAAAACTGACGGCAACCGTATCCGCATATCGGCTGAGGAATTGGTTGGTCAGGCCCGGAATCGCGTTCTGCTCATGAATCATGGTCGGTATTCCCAGCTTGGCGGCGGCGTAAACGACCGGGCCGCACACATATCCGCCCGTCCCGATCACGACGTCCGGTTTAAACTCCTTCAGAAGGGCCTTCGATCGCTTCACGCCTTTGAAAAAACGCATGATCGTCTTCACGTTGTCCATCGACAGCTTGCGCCGGAACCCCGTGATATCGATGCTCTCGAACGGCAGCTTCTCTTGGGGTACCAGCTTGCTTTCGAGGCCTCGCTCGCCTCCGATATATAAAAACTCCGTCTTCGGATCTTCCTTCTCACATTGTCTTGCTATGGCAACGGCGGGGTAAATATGCCCCCCCGTTCCGCCGCCGGTCAAAACGACACGCATACCCTTCACCTCGCATAACGGGAAATATTTAATAGAATGCCGAGCGCCGTCAGCATCAGCGTCAGCGAGCTGCCTCCATAACTGATGAGCGGCAGCGTAATCCCTGTCACCGGCATCAAACCGATAACGACGCCGATATTGATGACGACCTGGATGGCGACCATGCCTACGATCCCTACGGCCAGCAGACTGCCAAAGCCGTCGGTGACCGTCATGGCCACCCTCATGCCCCGCCACACCAAGGCGGCGAACAAGAGCAATACAATCAAGCCGCCGATGAACCCCAGCTCTTCGGCCAGGATCGAAAAAATAAAATCAGTCTGCGGTTCAGGCACATAAGCGTACTTCTGACGGCTCATGCCTAGTCCGAGTCCGCCGAGTCCGCCCGGCCCTATCGCATAGAGGGATTGGATGATCTGGTAGCCTGCGCCGAGCGGATCGGACCATGGATCGAGAAAGCCGGTTATCCGCTTCAGCCGGTAGGGCGCCGTCAGAATCAAGCCTATGAATCCGGCTATCCCGCCTAAAGCGAGAAAGCCCAGATGCTTCATCCGTGCTCCTGCCGTAAATACGATCATCATCGCAGCACCGAGCATGACGGCGCCCGTACCCAAATCAGGCTGAAGCATGATCAGCCCGAATGCCAGTCCGATCAAACCTAGCGGCGGCATCAGCCCCCTGGTAAATGATGTAATATCATAGTCTTGCTTGCTAAGCCAGCGCGATAGAAACAGAATCATGCCCAGCTTCATGAACTCGGAGGGCTGAATGCCGAACGAGCTGATGCCGAGCCAGCTTCTGGCTCCGCCGCGAACAACGCCGATGCCTGGAATTAGTACGATAATCAGCAAAAAAAAGCAAACCAGCAGCGCAATCTTGCTGTATTTCTTCCAAACCCGAAAATCGATCCTCGATGTGAAGTACATGGCAGCAAGCCCCAGACAGGCAAAAAACAGCTGACGCTTCACAAAATAAAACTTATCGCCATAGTCATGAAAAGCGAGGACGGAGCCTGCACTGTATACCATGACGATTCCGATGGCCAGCAGGGCCAAAATACAGATAAGCAGCCACAGATCGGGCGCCTGGCGGTTCTTGTTCATGGAAAGGCCACCTCGTACATCCTTAGTAGGGGCTTTTCCACCCCCCTACTTAAAGGTTATGCACCGCCTCTTTAAAAATGCGTCCTCGCGTCTCATAGGAAGGAAACATGTCCCAGCTCGCGCACGCGGGGGACAGGAGAACGATGTCTCCGCTCTCCGCCAGCCCCGCAGCCTTCCGGACAGCCGAGGTCAATGTCGAAGCGGCGTCCTCCCCATTATCGACGAGGATGATGTCCTTTAATCCGGCCTTGGCGGCAGCGTTCGCGATTTTCTCCCTGGTTTCGCCAAGAAGCACGACCGCTTTCACCCGCCCTTGCATGGATGGGATCAGCTCCTCGTAATCCGAGCCCCGGTCAAGCCCCCCCGCGATCAAAACGACAGGTTCCTTGAACGAGGTCAAAGCCATATGCGTCGCCTTGGAATTGGTTGCCTTGGAATTGTTGTAATAGGATACGCCTTGAAGTTCCGCCACAAATTCCAGGCGGTGCTCAACGCCGCGGAAGCTGGACAAAGCTTCCTCCAGCTTATCGGGGGCAACGCCCGCCGCTATGGCGATGGCACAAGCCGCCATGGCGTTCCCCACATTGAATCTTCCCGGCAGTCCGATGTTCTCCACACGGATGATCTCATGGGTAAACCCTTCGCCGTCTGTATAAATGATTCTGCGCCCCTGATCGTCTTCGTCCGAATCCTGGGCACCGGGAGCATATGGCGGCGTGATGTGAACCCCTTCACGAAGGCTCTCGCTCATCGAAAAAGGCACGATGTGCGCCTTGATATACGGGACAAGGTTTCTGCACACGGGATCATCCCAATTGAGCACAGCGGTATCCTCCGAAGTCTGGTTGGCAAACAGCTTGGCTTTGGATGCCACATAATCATCCATTCCGCCATGGTAATCCAGATGCGTTTCCGTCACGTTGAGGAGGCAGGCAATGCGCGGCCGGAACGCCTCCGTTCCTTTTAGCTGAAAACTGCTCAGTTCAACGACCATCCAGTCATTTTCCGTGGCTGTCGCTGCAGCCTCGGATAGGGGCGTGCCGATATTGCCGGCAACGATCGGCGAAAGGCCCGCGCTTTCCAGCATCTCGCCTACCCAAGTCGTGGTGGTTGTTTTGCCG
>NZ_AEXS01000016.1:0-61852 GCF_000204455.1 Paenibacillus sp. HGF5
CGCTAACTGCCCCCAAGGGCAGTTCCTTACAACGAAATCGCCGTATCCAGCGCGACCTCCATCATCTCGTTAAACGTCGTTTGCCGCTCCTCGGAAGAAGTCTCTTCCCCTGTGAGCAAGTGATCGCTCACGGTCAGGATCGTCAAGGCATTCACGCCGAATCGTGCCGCGATCGTGTAGAGCGCCGTCGTCTCCATTTCCACGCCGAGCACGCCATGCTGCATCAGCTTCTCCACCACGGATTTGTCCTCGCGGTAGAATACATCGGACGTGAATACGTTGCCGACATGCATCTTCAGGCCTTTCTCCTTGCCACGCTCATACGCGCCGAGCAGCAGCGGGAAGCTGGCAATCGGGGAGAAATCATAACCGTTGAAGTGGTGACGATTCATGCCGGAATCCGAACAAGCGGCCTGGGCCAGAATGACGTCGCGCACCCGGACGTGCTCCTGCATCGCGCCGCAGGTTCCGACGCGGAACAGGTTTTTGACGCCATATTCCCGAATGAGTTCATTGACATAGATCCCGATGGAAGGCACGCCCATGCCCGAACCCTGCACGGAAATGCGTTTTCCTTTATATGTTCCCGTAAATCCGAGCATCCCCCGCACTTCGTTGTAGCAGGTCACGTCCTCCAAATACGTCTCGGCAATGAATTTAGCCCGCAGCGGGTCGCCTGGCAGCAGAATCGACTCCGCGATATCTCCCGGTTTCGCTCCAATATGTGTACTCATGTCCCATTCCTCCACTTGTCGATTATTTCAAATCACTCAAAAAGCTGGTTCCGTGCTCCGGCAGCTTCACGCCGAAGTTGTCGGCAACCGTGGCGCCGATGTCGGCAAAGGTCTTGCGAAGCGGCAGTTCCTTGCCTTTCGCAAAGCGAGGGGAATATACCAGCAGCGGCACGTATTCTCGCGTATGGTCCGTGCCCTTGTAAGTAGGATCATTCCCGTGGTCGGCCGTGATGATCAGGAGATCGTTCTCCGTCATTTTCTCGAATACCTCCGGCAGGCGCCGATCGTAATCCTCCAGCGCTTGGCCGTATCCTTTCGGGTCGCGGCGGTGTCCGTAGACGGCATCGAAATCCACGAGATTCAGGAAGCTCAGCCCCTTAAAGGATTCATCCAGGGTTTGCACCATTTTGTCCATGCCGTCCATGTTCGATACGGTTCTGACTGCCTTGGTAATGCCTTCCCCGTCGTAAATATCGGAGATTTTACCGAGGGCGATGACGTCAAGGCCGGCATCCTTCATCTCGTTCATCGTCGTACGTCCGAAAGGCTTCAAGGCATAGTCATGCCGATTCGCCGTACGCTTGAAGCTCCCCGCCTCGCCAATAAAAGGACGGGCGATGATCCGGCCGAGCATATACGGATCTTCCAGGGTGATTTCGCGGCAGAACTCGCAGATTTCGTACAGCTCCTTGAGAGGAACCACATCTTCATGAGCAGCGATTTGAAGCACGGAATCGGCAGAGGTATAGATGATCAAGGCCCCTGTTTGTACATGCTCTTCGCCAAGCTCCTCGATAATCTCCGTTCCGCTGGCCGGCTTGTTGCCGATGACCTTCCGTCCGGTTTTCTCTTCGATGCGCTGAATCAGCTCGTCCGGGAACCCGTCCGGGAACACGCGGAATGGCGTATCGATATACAAGCCCATGATCTCCCAATGGCCTGTCATGGTGTCTTTGCCATTCGAAGCTTCCTGCATCTTCGTATAGTAAGCCCGAGGTTGATCCGTTGCAGGGACGCCCTCGATCTCCCGGATGTTGGACAGCCCGAGCGCTGCCATGTTCGGCATGTTCAGCCCGCCGCACTCGCGGGCGATATGTCCCAGCGTGTCGGAGCCGATATCGTCGAAATCAGCCGCATCCGGTGCTTCCCCGATGCCGACGGAGTCCAATACGATCAAGTGAATTCGGTCAAAACGTTCCATATCCATTGCTCCCCCTCATATATGAGTTGTTAAATCCAAACTTATCCATAAGGCTCGCTTGCAGTAGTTCCCTTCCTGCCAGGCTTACAGGAACAGTCCGGTAATCGTGGCCGACAGCACGCTCACCAGCGTCGCGCCGTACAGCAGCTTTAGGCCGAAGCGGGCCACCACGTTCCCCTGCTTCTCGTTCAGGCCTTTGACCGCCCCGGCAATGATGCCGATCGAGGAGAAGTTGGCGAAGGACACCAGGAATACCGAGACGATACCTACGGTGCGTTCGGACATATTCGTGAAGTTGGCCAGATCAAGCATCGCGACGAACTCATTCGATACCAGCTTGGTAGCCATGATGCTGCCTGCATCCACCGCCTCTTTCCAAGGCACGCCCATCACAAAAGCGAATGGAGCAAAGATGTAACCCAACAGCTCCTGGAAGGTGATTCCGAAAATAATATCAAAAATGCCGTTGATCATTGCGATCAAAGCAACGAAGCCGAGGAGCATCGCCGCAACGGTAATCGCGACCTTGAAACCATCCATGATGTATTCGCCCAGCATTTCGAAGAAGGATTGCTTCTCCTCCTCCTGCACCTCCAGAATATCCTCTTCCTTCTTCACCTTGTAGGGATTGACGATGGAAGCAATGATAAATCCGCCAAACAGGTTCAATACAAGCGCGGTCACCACATACCGCGGCTCGATCATGGTCATGTATGCGCCGACGATCGACATCGATACCGTGGACATCGCGGAAGCGCAGAGCGTATACATGCGGTGCTTCGGAATTAAGGCGATCTGTTTTTTGACCGAGATAAACACCTCGGATTGCCCCAGGATCGCGGAAGCTACCGCATTGTAAGACTCCAGCTTACCCATGCCGTTGACTTTACTCAAGACGAGGCCGATATATCTTACGATAAACGGCAGTACCTTAATATATTGAAGTATACCAATCAACGCGGAAATAAACACGATTGGCAGCAGGACGTTTAAGAAGAACGGACCATCACCTTCAATGGCAAAGCCGCCAAATACAAACCCGATTCCGGCTCCGGCGTAATCAAGCAGCGCTTTAAACGTATTCGCTATCCCTTTGACAAGATACTCGCCGACATTGGTGTTCAGCAGTATGAATCCAAGGATCAGCTGCAGCACAATCATGACAGCCAGCGGACGATAACGAATGTTGCGCTTATCATTGCTGATAAGGAACGCAAGACCGAATACGACCAGCAAACCTAGTATGGCGATTAGAAATTTCATCGTCGATGTTCCCCCATAGGTGAATTTTTTTGATAGATGGCATGGCCACCGAATCATCGAAAACCTTATACCCTAATAAACGATTTAGTAGGAAGAGCTGGATTGGCCGCCCTCCATAATTTTCACGCCGGAGCTGGCTCCGATACGCGTTGCGCCCGCTTCAATCATGCGATCCATGTCTTCCTTGCTGCGCACGCCGCCGGAAGCCTTAACGCCCGTGTTTTCTCCGACCGTTTTGCGCATCAAGGCGACATCCTCCGGAGTAGCTCCGCCTGTAGAGAATCCCGTGGAGGTTTTGACAAAATCGGCTCCGGCTTTCACGGACAGCTGGCACGCACGCACCTTCTCTTCTTCGGTCAGAAGGCTTGTCTCAATGATGACCTTGACCAGGGCTTTGCCCTTGGCTGCATCCACGACAGCCTGAATATCTTGCTGCACCAGCTCATCGTTCCGATCTTTCAGCGCCCCGATGTTGATGACCATATCCACCTCCGTAGCCCCGTTAGCGATGGCATCCTTCGCTTCAAAAGCTTTTACAGCCGTCGTGTTAGCTCCCAGCGGGAAGCCGATAACGGTGCATACTTTGACGCTCGTGCCCGCAAGCTGCTCAGCACAGTAGGATACCCAAGTCGGGTTCACGCAAACCGAAGCAAATCCGTACTTTTTGGCCTCATCCGTAATTTTCGTGATCTCGGCCTGGGTTGCATCCGCCTTCAACAGCGTGTGGTCGATCATTCCTGCTATATTCATCTGGTTAAAACACTCCTTATATTGTTTTTATGCAATCTTGTAAAAGCGCTATCATAACGCTCAATCCTTTAGACGGGACCATCATATCACAGCCTTGAACATATGTAAAACATATATTGAAAATATGTTCATTCCGATTTATGGCAATGATATTTATCATTGTTCGCTGAAGGACTATTCATCATTCAGGAATAATCTAACAATTCACACCGTTTACTATGCTCTATACCCTGTCAGCGTAAACATAAACAGAGAATAGGCCTCCCATGCGGCTTGAGGAAGCCGATTTCCAATACGCAAAAAAACACCCCGTCCAGACAGAGGAAGCTGATTGCCGCTTCGATCTTCCGGAACGAGGTGCCGTAAAACTGCACAATATGTTGAACATTTCAGGGAAGCAAGGCTTGCGCCGTAAACTGGTCCGTTACCAGGATGTTTGCATACTTGCCGATCAGCGCAGCTCGGATGGCCTCCACCTTGCGCTGCCCGCCAGCCACTAGAATGGATTTCTCCTTATGCCGCAGATCATCCAAATCGATGCCGACCGTGCGATTGTTAATATCCTGGCTGCACACCCTGCCCTCCGCATCGAAAAACCGGGAGCAAATATCGCCCGCGCCGATCCGCTGCAGCAGCTTCTGTTCTTCCTTGCTCAGATAACCGAGCCGGAACAGCAGCGCGTCCTCATGAACGGTACCCACTGTAAACATGGCAATATTGGCTTGTTTGCCTAATTGGATGATCCGCTGGATATGCCGGTCCCTCTCCACCATTTCCTTCAGCTCCGTGGTGTCGAAGATGACCGGCAGCGGCAAATATCTCGCCATTGTGTGGTACGCCTCAGCGAACAGATTGACGATCTCGGCGGCATACGTGTTCACATGCGAATGGCTGACGCCGCCCTTCAACTGCACGACCTCGACGCCCCGAACGGGCTTCTGCTGCAGCTGAAGCGCAACGGCATGCATGGTCGTTCCCCAGGTTACGCCGATGATATCCGCATCCTGGACCGTTTCATGCAGGTAATCGGCTGCCTTTTTGCTGATATGCTTCTGGATTTCGCGGTATTCGTTGACGGGAGAATAACTCACCAGCACGTGTTCCAAACCGTAAGCCTTCTTCACCCTTTCGGCCAAAGCGCCCAGGTCCTCGAGAGGGTCCACGATGCTGATCTGCACATACCCCTGCTCCTTGGCGTGCTGAAGAAGCCTGGAGACCGTAGGGCGGGAAACGCCGAGTCTCGTGGCGATGTCCTGCTGGCTGTAATCCGACATATAGTACAATCTTGCCGCCTCAATGCTGAGGCGCTGTTTATCCTGATCCATGATCCAACCCACTTTTATTATGTCGTAATCGAATTGGGTCCATTATACATCGTTATGCTGCGGATTTCGATAGCACCGTCTTTGTAAACACATACAAGCGCCCGATCCACGCATAAATTCCTGACATCGCAGGAGATTCACGCGTTGACAACGGGCGCTTGCTAAGAATCAGCCTATACCGGCTGTACGTATTCGAGCGGAGATACCCGGCCATAGGACGTCTTCGCACCTTGAATCGGTGCCGCCCAAGCCACGGCATTGGCAATCACCTGCTGAATTTCAGGCTGGTGATAGGTAGGGAACGCTTCATGACCCGGTCTGAAATAGAAGAGCTTGCCGCGTCCGCGCTTGTAGCAGCAGCCGCTGCGGAACACCTCGCCGCCTTCGAACCAGGAGACAAACACCAGCTCATCCGGCGCCGGAATCTCAAAACGCTCCCCGTACATTTCCTCCTGCGGAATCTCGATATACTCACCGAGCCCGCTGACGATCGGATGGCCGGGATCGATGACCCACAACCGTTCCTTCTCGCCGTCGTCGCGCCATTTCAGTGCGCCGGTATTCGTGCCGAGAAGGCGCTGGAAAATCTTCGAGCCGTGGCCGGAATGCAGCACGATGATCCCCATGCCGTCCAATACGCGCTGGCGCACTTTTTCCACGATATCATCCCGTACTTCGCTATGCGCGACATGCCCCCACCAGATCAGAACATCCGTTGAAGCGAGTACGTCGTCCGTCAACCCGTGTTCCGGATCATCCAGCACGGCGGTGCGTACGACGAACTGTGCATCCTTTCCCAGAAAATCGGCAATCGTCCGGTGAATGCCTTCGGGGTAAATCTTCGCGATCTGTTCATTATGTCTTTCGTGCCGGTATTCGTTCCATACCGTTACATTGATAGTAGCCAAGGATGGCGGCCTCCTTTAAATTGAAATCCAAAGACCTCTTATACATTCAACCCAAGTATAGGCTGTGTTACAATGAACGGGAATGTGTGAAAGTTACTCTTTTTGTACAAAAACGACTTCGCGTTTTTTAAGGGGAGAGGGTGGAACTTCGTGCTATCGATGAACGCTGACTATGTGCCTAGAATCAAACTGATGGGCTTCGTCTCCTATAAGAACCCCTGGATTCATTTCAAACGGAACACCCACGAGCATATTCTGTATTTCGTGAAGAGCGGCGAGCTTCATATGCGGGAGAACGGCGTATCCCATGTGCTCCGAAAAGGCGACATGCTGGTGCTCGAGCCGCATCTGGACCATGAGGGAACCCAGAAGCATCCCTGCGACTACTACTATATTCATTTTGAGCATCCCGATATTCAGCAGGCGCCCGAACGGCCCTTATCCCTGCTGGCCAAGCAGTGGATCATGAGCGAGAATCAGCCGGCAGGCAAGGATGAAGGCAGGCCGCTGTACTTTCCGAAGACCTGCACGTTAACCCAGAGAAAAAGCCTTCATCACATGTACCATGCCCTCAGTGAAATGCTGCAGCTTTACAGAAGAAAGCACTTTAACCGCAGTTTGACCGCGCTCAAATTCATGGAAATGCTGATCGAGCTGTCCCGCGAAAGCCTGTTCGATGAACTGGAGAAGAACAGCCCACACACCAAGTCCTATATGAAAGTGCATGCGCTGCTCGACTACATCCACGAACATTATGCCGAGAAAATCACCAGCTCGGATATCGAACAGCGCTTCGAATGCAACTATGACTATATCAATCGGGTGTTTGCCAAGCTCACGGGCCATACGATCATGCGATATGTGAATCAGGTCCGGATCAATCATGCCAAAGAGTTAATCGAGGCCACCCATCTCAGCTTCGGGGAGATCGGATATCTGACCGGCCTGGATGATCCCTTTTATTTCAGCAAGGTGTTCAAAAAATACGTCGGCATGTCGCCGAACCAATACTATAAGCAGGTTCGCGACAAGGAATAAGGAGGGGGACCGGGGGCCAGCGTCCGGCATCATGGTTGGCGCATCATGGATAAGTCATAGCGAACGTTCCGGGCGCCCCTCCTTCCTTGGGGATAACCCGCCGCCTCCCGCGATTTAACGCCCAGTTATCCTTGCACTTCTCCACATTTGTTCACAAACGCTGGATAACTCCCCTGGATTCAGGGACCAAAATGCAGCTTGCGCTGAATGAATGGGGATCATGTTCATAACTCTGTGTATAAAGTAACGTATGAATAGGTTATGCACAGTTCATGCTGACTCCATCCGCTTAATAGAATGCAATTATCCACATCCGGAGATTTGGATTTTTCCGCATATTCCGGGACAGGATATTTCTTTTATTTGCGTCCGTAATCTGCCTTAATCTCTCCCCAGCTCTTCGTTTGCCATTTCAGCACCTTGTTCTCGTATGTATTGGTTCGAAGCCAGTGCTCGGCCCGGTCCACGAGATCCCATATCTCTTTGGTTGACGCGTCGCGCGGCAGCGTGGAGACCACCTTCTTCTGCTTCAGCCATTTGAGCGCATTCATGGAATCGCTGTACACCGTTTTGGTGCTGCCGATTTTCTTCAAATAAGCCAGCGCATGGACGATCGCCAGGAACTCGCCGAGATTGTTCGTCCCCTTCTGGATCGGCCCGCACGAGAACAGAACATCCCCCGTCTGCGTATCCACGCCTTTATATTCCACCGGTCCCGGGTTTCCCCGCGTTCCCACATCCACGGAGATGCTGTCATAATCAATCTCCCCCGGATCCTCGGCCGCGGAGGCGCTGCTGCGCTTAAAGCTCTTGCTCTTGGAGCCCGAGCTGCTTGGTCCGCTTCCGGACTGCCCCCAGTAATTTTTATACCCTGCCGCATAGGCCTGTTCCGCTTCGCTTCGGGATTCGAACGCCTTGAATTTCGCACCTGTAAATTGGTTCACCTGCTGCTGGCACTCGCCCCAGCTTGTATAAATTCCGGGTACTTTGCCTACCCAGACTACGTAATATTTTTGCTTTGCCATCATAAACCTCCATCCTGAACTAACCTCTCTAGCGTACTATATCACATCCTCCGAAACCAACAAAAAAAGCGCCATCGTCTCCGATCCGCTTTCTATGTTTGACCTTATTCAATTGTTCCTGTTTCGTCGGCTTCACTCTCACATGCTGTGACAGCGCGCTATAATCCTCGTTGGTCTTTCTCATCGAGACGGCTGACCATATGCCGGCGCGTTCCGCTTTACGGAGCGCTTTTTGCGTTTTGGTACGGGCCATGAGGCTCACACTCCTTCTATATATAGAACTCCCTATATTGTACGGCAAAATCGAAGGGAATGGAACCGGAGCCGCTCGGGACCCCGCCACCCATTTGACCCCCGTTTATTCCCATCCCTTAAACGTGAGGATATTATCCCGGTATTGTACGTCCGCTCCCTCATGCGTCCGGTATTTCAGTGCATCCAGCTTCGCTTCGGCGTCCGTCTCCGTCCCATCGCTGCCGATTGTGACCTTATCCTGTTCCACGGCGGTGATGATCCAGGCCCCCTCCGTCTTGTCTAGGGAATACCTGCGGTTCATTTGAGTCAGCGTTTTTCCTTTCAGCTCCCTGGATTCCGATGCATATATAAACACTTCCCCGCTTTGTTCACTCTTATAGGGGGCCGAAATGCGAATCGAGGACTTCTCCTCGTTCATTCCCATGG
The DNA here is from genome assembly GCF_000204455.1 of Paenibacillus sp. HGF5. NCBI lineage: Bacteria > Bacillati > Bacillota > Bacilli > Caryophanales > Paenibacillaceae > Paenibacillus > Paenibacillus sp. HGF5. The sequence continues at coordinate 8,926 of NZ_AEXS01000016.1, forward strand.
ACTTGACCAACCCCCGCATATACTCCTTATGCTTCTCGAACTCTTCGGCGGACATCTCCATCATGTCGCTTGCACGATATTCCTTCTCGTTATATCCAAAAATAATCCGGTCGCTCATAGCCTGCATGTAAGACTCGCTGACAATCCCGTCCACCTCGGCCAGATATTCCGGATAATCCATTTGAAAATGCAGCAGCTTATATTCCGCCGTCTCCAGCTTCTCGACCTGGTTCACAATCTGCTCCCGTTCGTTCTCCGACAAGCCCGAGCCGCCGCAAGCGGACATTCCCGCAACCGATAATACGATCAACCCTAATAGTAGTAGTTTTTTCATGTTCCGGCCCATCCTTAAATCCTCTCCCTCCTGTAAACCTATGATATAATACGGAATCATTGGAGAATAGATCCAATTATGATAGGAGAGTGTACCGATGAAACTGGAGCGGCTCATATCCATGATTTACATGCTGCTGAACAATGAGATTCTGTCCGCGTCAGCCTTGGCAGAGAAATATAACGTGTCCCAGCGAACCATCTACCGCGACATCGATGCCATCTGCGCCGCCGGCATTCCGGTCGTATCCTATCAAGGGGTAAACGGCGGATACGGCATTATGGAGCAATACAAGATGGATAAAAGCCTGCTCGGTTCCTACGATGTCAGCGCCCTGATCACCATCCTGCACAGCATGTCTACGGTGTTCGAGGATGAGCGGGCCCTGGATACGATTCAGCGCCTGCAGACCATTGACCGTTCCGCCAACCCCGCTTCGCAGGGATTGTCCATGGATATCGGGAGCTGGCGGTCGTACAACGAAATCCTTCGTCTTCTTCGCCGCGCCATCACGGACAGGCATGTGATCTCCTTTCAATACATAAGCGCCAAGAATGAACGCATTTACCGAAAAGTCGAGCCCTTGCGACTTATGTATAAATTCGGATCCTGGTACTTGTACGGCTTCTGCAGAACGAGGAACGATTACCGCGAATTCCGGATCTCGAGAATGTCGGAGCTGTCCCCCTCCGCCGAGCCCTTTATGCGCCAGCACTCCGAGGAGCATACGCACGGACCTCAGCTTCAAGAGCAGCATCCAGATGGGCGGAGCGAACGGCATAACTGGGAATCATCGCCCGATGCCGTAGAAGTCGTGCTTCACGTGTCCCCCGGAGCCCTGGCCAAAGCGATGGACCAATTCTATGACGTACAGCGGGAATTTCATGAAGACGGCTCGCTCCGTCTCACGTTCAAGGTCAATGATCCGGATTCCCGGTGGTTCTGGTCTACCCTGCTGAGCTTTGGCGAGGAGATCGAGATTGTGGAGCCGGCCGACTTAAGGATTCGCATGCAAGCCAAATTAGAAAAAATGCTGCAAGTGTACGCAAAAGTATGACAGTCCGCTGTCATACTTTTTTAATTACAATGTTCCCAAGAAGGAAATAACACGAAGCCAAAGGGGACGATCTCGATGAACTATCCTGTAAAAATGTATGAATACCATGTATGGGCCAACCAGGCCATATTCAACCGTCTGCTGGAACTTCCGGGCGAATTGTACAATCGGACCATCACGAGTATCTTTCCGACCGTATCGGAAGCGTTGATTCATATTTACACGGTGGATCTCGGTTGGATGAACATTTTGTCCGGGAAGGACATGGGCTCTGCATTGGCTGAGGCCTACCAGCTACGGGAAGAGCTTGAAGCGATTTCGCTGGAAGACCTGAACCTGCGGTTTATCGAATTGTCGGATCGATACGCTGCGTTTCTCCGCCAGCAGCCTGACCTGGAGCGGATGATCCGATTGGATAATCCTTATGCCGGCATCCGGGATACCCGTCTATCCGAGATCGTGCTGCATGTCGTGAACCACGGCACTTACCATCGTGGAAATATTGCCGCCATGCTGCGCCAGCTCGGGAGCTCCTCCGCGATGACCGATTACGCTTTTTTTTGGTACCAGAATAAACCGGAGCCCGCCTTCGCCTGATGGCGCTCAGAACAGCCGCGGAAGTCCAGGATCTCTGAAATTCCATGCCGGTATCAACCCGACAACAACCAAAAAGCCTGCTTCAGGAACCCGGTTCCGAAGCAGGCTTTCTATCCTACATTCCGTATACACGCTTGTTACAATTTGCGGCCTTCCGTCAATCGCACCCAGAAGCCGCCTTTGAAGCTTTTCGGTTCATGGGAGATAATGAACGCTTGCGGCGACATTTTGGAAAGTGACTCCATCAGCCGCCGCTCATTCTTCCGTTTCACGAGCACTTGAAGCACCAGCCGCTTGCCATCCTTGCCGTCCGCTTCCCAAGCGGTCACTCCGTATCCCTTCTCCCGCAGGTTCATGGCCAGGTTCGTCTCAACGGAATTGACGATCACCTGCACCACGATGTATCCGAGTGCCAGATACTCCTCAATTCGGCTGCCGGCATACACGCCTAGGCCAAAGCCCAGGCAGTAGGCCGCCATATTAAAGGGATTGTCCAGATTTTGCAGGACGAGATTGAGGCCGAGCAAGTACACGAATACCTCCAGCATGGCCAGAAGGGAAGCTATCCCTCTCCTGCCCTTGATCATCAGGATCAGCCGCAGCGAAAAAATCGAGACATAGACCACATTGATACTGATGATGGAGCCGATCAGCGACAGCGAGATCATAGAGAATCACGGGTGGCGATATACTCCGGTCTCGGCTTCTGGCCCGAATACGGCTGCTTGACCTTGTTCTCCACGCTGTTATAGACCATGAATATATTGCTGCGCGGCATCGGGGTGATGTTGCTGTTCGAGCCGTGCATAATGTTGCAGTCAAAAATCACGATCGAGCCCGCCTTGCCGACCGGCGTGTCGATCCCGCCCTCCTTCACCATCCGCGTCAGGCTGTCATGATCCGGAACGCCGTACTCCTGCTTGCGCAGGGAATCCTTGAAATGATCCTCCGGCGTTTGGCCGATGCAGGCGACGAATTCCTTATGCGATCCAGGCACCACCATAAGCGGCCCGTTATAAGGATAGTTATCCTCCAGGGCAATGGAACAGCTTAGCGCTCTCATGCGCGGCATGCCGTCCTCGACATGCCACGTTTCGAAATCGGAGTGCCAGTAGAACTCCTTGCCCGTAAAGCCCGGCTTGTAATTAATTCGGGATTGATGGATATACGTCTCGCTTCCCAAGAGGTATTCCATGATTGCCAGGAGTCTAGGATGCTGGGACAGCTTCTTGAACACTTCGTCGCTCTCATGCACCGCGAATACCGATCGCACTTCGTCTCCGCCGGGCTCCCGGATCACTTCATCTTTCTCTGATTCCCGTGCCGTTATTTGCAGCCTGCGGGCCTCCTCCTGATACCGCGAAAGCTCCTCCCGATCAAAGAAGCCTTCCAGAAATAAATATCCGTTGCGCTCGTAGAAGTCGGATTGCTCCTGTGTTAGCGGTGCATCCGGCGTCCACTCCGAATGTACGACCGGATCCTGCCTTTTTAAGATCCGGGGCTCCGCATGCACTCTTGAAGGGTAGACGTCCATTTCTTTTTCCTGAAGGGCCGACGCATGATTTTTACTCATCGCATATCATCTCCTTAGTCCGTAATGGGGGCAAGCAGCGGGTAGGTTCCTTCCTCATCGTGAACTTCCGCGCCGGTTAGCGGCGGATTGAATACGCAGACCATCCGCATCTGCGAACGGGCTCTCAAATAATGCTTCTCGTGTCCGTCCAGCGCATACATCATGCCAGGGGTGATGGGATAGGTCTCGCCGCCGACAACCTCGATTTCTCCCTCCCCCTCGATGCAGTACACGGCCTCGACGTGGTTTTTGTACCAGATCAGCGTCTCCGTTCCGGCCTTGATCAGGGTGTCGTTAAGAGAGAAGCCCATGCCGTCTTTGGTCAGCAGTAGCCTTCTCGAATTCCATGTCGTTGTATCGATATCGTCTTTCGTATCCACGATTTCTTCCAAATGTTTAACGATCATGACAACCTCTCCTCTGCAGCTAATTGTTTCAAGCTGTTCTCAAAAATCCCCAATCCCTCTGCCAGCGTGTTCATTTCAATGGTCAGCGGCGGCATCAGCTTGGCAACCTCGCTATGCGGTCCTGACGTTTCCATAATCAGTCCTTGCTCAAAGGCGATTTCGGATAGCCTTCCTGCGTGCTCCGGCTTATCAAAGGCTACCCCCTGGATCATGCCCCTGCCGCGGATTTCGCCCTTAAGCCGGGGATAATCCCTCACGACGTCATCGAGCGATTGGCGAATCCGATGTTCGCGAATGCCGATATCGAGCTGAAAATCCTCCGTCTTCCAATAACTCAGCGCTTCGGCAGCGGCAACGAATCCGAGATTGTTGCCCCGGAAGGTGCCGTTATGCTCGCCCGGCTCCCAGATGTCGATCTCCGGCTTGATCAGCGTAATCGCCATCGGCAAGCCGAAGCCGCCGATCGATTTCGAGAGGCACACGATGTCCGGCTCGATGCCCGCATCATCGAAGCTGAAGAACGAACCGGTTCTGCCGCAGCCCATCTGGATATCGTCCAGAATGAGCAGCATCCCCTTATCCTTGCAGATGCGCGCCAGCTTCTGCAGCCATTGGCTGCTGGCAGCGTTCAAGCCGCCTTCCCCCTGCACCGCCTCGACGATGACCGCTGCCGGCAGCGGAATGCCGCTTCCCGGATCATCCAGAAGCTTCTCCATATATGCCATCGTGTCCACGTCGCTGCCAAAGTAACCGTCATATGGCATAAATACCGAGTGGCTTAGATCCACGCCGGCGCCCTGGCGCTTGAAGGCATTGCCGGTCACCGCCAGCGATCCCAGCGACATGCCGTGAAAGGCATTCGTGAAACACAAAACGGTGCTGCGCCCCGTCACTTTTCTGGCGATTTTGAGCGCGGCCTCCACGGCATTGGTTCCGGTCGGTCCGGGAAACATCACCTTGTGATCCCACCCGCGCGGCTTCAGGATAATCTCCTGAAAGCGGGTCAGAAACGTTTCCTTCGCTCCCGTAGCCATGTCCAGACTGTGCGTAACGCCGTCCTGCAGGATGTAGTCGACCAGCTTCTCGCGAATCCTCTCATTGTTGTGCCCGTAATTCAAGGCGCCGGCGCCGGCAAAAAAATCAATGTATTCATTGCCCTGCGTATCCCACAGCTTCGCATTCCGGGCTTTGTCAAAGACCGTCTGAAAGCTCCGGCAATAACTTCTCACTTCCGATTCCAGCTTGTTAAACACGGTAAGCTTCGGTTTCTCCATGACTTGGTTGTCCATAGTTCCCTCCATTTGTTTAAATGTCATTGAAAAAGGGGCCAATCACGAATAACGGCTCATCTTCATGTGCCGTTCCATCCGGAAACATCTCTGCTCCGTAACCCACCGTTACGGTGCTCGGAATGGATTTCTCCTCGGCATAACCGAGAAACAATCGGCGTGATGCCATATTGCTGGGCGATACCGTCGTTTCAATGAAACGGACGCCATGGCAGGCCTTCTGGTTCATGAGGCCGGTAAGCATCGCCTTCGCGATCCCCTGCCTCCGGTGGGAGCTTGCAACCGCCACCTGCCATACAAAGAGCGTCTCCGGATTGCGCGGAGAACGGAAAGCGGAGATAAAACCGACGATGTCTCCTTCATGCTCCGCAATCATGCAGGTATCGTTGAAGTAATCCCCTAGCAGCATGTAGCAATAAGGCGAGTTCAGATCAAGCGATCCGGTGTCGCGTATGAGCTCCCATACCCGGGTGCCGTCCCGCGCCTCCGGTCTTCGGTAAACCACTTCGGTTCCGGTATCCACAGCCATCTACATAAACACCTCTTTCCAGCACTAATTTCCGTTCGAGCGGAACCGCTGCAGAAAGCTCTGCAGCCGCTCGCTCTTCGGATGATCGAATATTTCCTCGGGTGTTCCTTGCTCAACGATCCTGCCGTCGGCTCCGAAGATGACCCGGTCCGCGATTTCCTTCGCAAAATCCATCTCGTGCGTAATCAGCATCATGGCCATTTCGCCTTCTTCGGCAATTTCCCGGATCACCTCCAGCACCTCGCCGACCAGCTCTGGATCCAGCGCCGAGGTTACCTCGTCAAACACCATCACCTTCGGCCGCATGACCAGCGCTCTGGCGATGGCGACGCGCTGCTTCTGGCCTCCCGACAGATTGGACGGGTGCATCTTCAGCTTGTCGGCCAAACCGACCTTGCCCAGCATCGAGACGGCCCGTTCCTCCGCTTCCTCCTTGGACAACCCCAGCACCTTGCGCGGGGCTTCCGTCACGTTGCGAAGCACATTCATGTGCGGGAACAGATTGAAGTGCTGGAAGACCATGCCGACGTTGCACCGCATCCGATGCAGATGCTTCTCGTTTGCACGGACCAGCTTGCCCTTCTCCTCCATATGCCAGAGCAGCTCGCCATCGATCTCGATGGTCCCCTCGGTCGGTTCTTCCAGCGTCATCAGCATCCGGCCCATCGTCGTTTTGCCAGATCCGCTCGGTCCGATCACAGCCACCTTTTCTCCAGGCTGCATCTCCAAATCGATGCCCTTCAGCACCTGCAGGTCGCCATACGACTTGGTCACGCCCGCATATTTCACGATCGGCTGTGAGCCCGTAACGGGGCTTCTTTCCCGCTGCGGCTTCTTCGCCTCTTCAGCCTGCTCATCGATTACAACGGCATTCAATAGACTCCCTCCTTATTTTCCACGCTGCAGATTCAAACGCTTCTCCAGCCTTTGCACCAGCAACGACGCGATATAACTGATGATCAGGAACAGAATCCCGACCAGCGTGTATGGTTCGAAAGCGCGAAATGATTGCGACACGATATTTTTGGCCGTCAGCATCATCTCGACCAGCGTAATGGCGCATAGAATCGGCGTTTCCTTAAACATGACAATCAAATAATTCCCCAGCACCGGGATGATCGGCGGTACCGCTTGCGGCAGTATAATGCTCCGCCAGGTCTGGGATTTCGTGTAGTTCAGTGCGGTTGCGGCTTCCCACTGTCCTTTCGGCACCCCTTCAATGCCGGAACGGTACACCTCCGACAGATACGTGCTGTAATGCAGCCCCAGGCCGATGACTCCCGCATAGAAGGCCGGAATCGAAATGCCCGTCAGCAGCGGCAAGCTGTAATACAGGAAGAACACCTGTACCAGCAAGGGGGTATTGCGAATAAATTCTATGATTCCTTTGGTTATGAGCGACAAGGGCTTAAATTTGCTCCGCGCGGCAAAGGCAAGCAGCAGCCCGATAATCAATGCCACCACAAAAGCACAGAGTGTGACCCATACCGTCATTTTTAATGCACTCAGAAGCTGCGGCAGTATTTCAAACACATATTTCCAATCCCACATCCGCTACAGCCTCCCCGCGGTCAGTTTGCGCTCCAGCAGTCGAACCGCCATCGAGACGAGCGTCGCAATGACAAAATACATGAGGAGCAGCAGCACCAGAATTTCGGTGGTCCAGGAGATGTAATTGTTGCGGAGCACCATCGCCTGATACGTTAAATCCGCCATCGTGATGAAATAAACGAGCGAGGTGGATTTGATGAGTTCCACAAGCTGATTCCCGAACGGGGGAAGCATTCGCAGGGACGCTTGGGGCAGTATAACGTTCCACAGCCTCTGCCAAGGCCTCATATTAAGCGCCACGGCAGCTTCCCACTGTCCTTTCGGAACGGCCAGCACCGCGCTGCGAACAATCTCGGAGCCGTATGCGCCGAAATTAAGTCCGATCGCGAGAATCGCCGCCAGCATTTTCGGAAGCTCGATGCCGATGAACGGAAGGGCAAAATACAACCAGAAGAGCTGCACCAGCAAAGAGGTTCCCCGAAAAACTTCGACGTACACGACCGTCGCCGTGCGGACGATCCACAGCTTCGACAGCCGGCACAATCCGGCTGCAAAGGACATCACGATAGCCAGGATGGCTGAAAAGAACGCGACGATAATCGTGATCTCTGCTCCTTTGAGCAGCGTCGGAAGAAAATCGATCCAAGAATTCGGCATGCTATTCCCCGCAGAGCGCAGCGGCCGTCATCTCACCCGGGAGCTCTTCTTCCGTGAACCCGAACTCTTGCAAAATTTCCAGCAGCTCGCCCGACTCCTTCATCTTTTCAAGCTCTGCATTATAAGCCTCCTGGAACTCGGTATCCGCTTGGCGGAAAGCCGTAGCCCCGTAACCGCGAACGCTTTCGCCGTCGATGACCGGCTGTTCGAAATCAGCCACGCGTTCGATGCTGTCGTCGCTGGCTGAATCCAGCATCGCCTGCAGGGACGGCCCCGTCATGGTAATCGCCTGCACCCGATCGGCCTGGAGGGCGCTGATCGCCGAAGCCTGGTCAGGGACCTGTACGATCCGGTCCGCAGGAATGCCTGACTTCTCCATGTAGCCGATTTCGACCGCGCCGGTCATGACAGCCACCTTGGCCTGCTCATTCTTGGCAATGTCCTCATAGCTTCCGAGTTCCATCGGATTCCCTTGCTTTACCGCAAGGGCTTCCCCGATGCTGTACTCCGGATTCGCGAACAGGACGGCAGAGCAGCGGTCCGGATTAATGAACATGCCTGCCGTGATCAGATCAAACCGATCGGCCTGCAATCCGGCGACCAGCGAACCGAATTCCGTTAGCTCCCCTCTCATCTCCTTGATGCCAAGACGCTCCAGAATAACGCGGGCAATCTCAACCGCCTCGCCCGTGAGCTCCCCATTGGCTTCTTTGTAGGCATACGGCTTCTCGTTCGCAAACCCTACGGTGATATATCCCTGCTCTATGGCTCGATCCAGCGTACTTCCTTTGTCGCCGCAAGCCGCGAGCAGTACCACCATCATCACGGACAACACCAGCACAACCACTTTCTTCAAAACCTTCCACAACCTTTCGTAATAGCTTTTCACTTTCTTAAAAAAACGGCATGACGAAATTATCCGTGTTAGCACATGTGTTAACTTGGATATATGGACATTCAGATACCCGTGCATGGGACGAGGCTTCAGGGAAGATGATTCATCGGCTTCCTTGCACGCTTTGACCCAATGCCGTCTGATCGATTCAATTCATTCCACATTTGCAGACGTTGCCCCTCCTCTGTAATTGAATGCTAAAAAGACCACCAAACAGGGGATCTAGACATAGCTCCGCCAGCAGGGGGTCAAAAAATAGAGAAAAGGCCCCTATAGAGAATAAAGGGCCTTTTGTATGAACATCCATTATGTATGCAAGACCCATCCACTGCTGACGAGGTTAGCTGACGGACTCGGGTAAGATGGTACCCTACACTCGTGAATTCCAAGTGACTCGCCCCTGGTGAAACTGGTTCCCCCGCTTTCCGGAATATGTATGCCGGAAACTAAGCGTGTGTTCATGATAAAGGGAAGCTCAGGAAAAGTCAAACCCCTTTAACCGCTTTTTCTGGAAATTCAGAAGTGAAAATACCGTTTTTGCAACGAAAATATCGAGCCTTTTGAACACCTTATTTAAGGCTGTCCATACACCGGATTGGTCATGGAATCCATGCTCCATTTTCCGCTATATAGCAGGCATTTGACGGGTCTTGCGGAAATCGTTCATGACATATACGTTTAATGCCATGAATGAGCCCCGGATCAGGAAGTCTGCCCATATGAAATACGGGGCCGAAAAAAATTTTTGAAACACTCCATAATAAGTCCGATAACAACGCCTGGAATGACTTGCAAAAAGCCCCGATGCTTAGCATCAGGGCTTTTCTCGTCATACCGCGGTATAGCCGCCATCCACCAGCAGACTCGTGCCCGTAATGAAGGAGGCATCTTCACTGGCGAGGAACAATACGGCTTTGGCCACTTCTTCCGGCTGTCCCAAACGGCCCATCGGATGAAGGCCGACCAGGTGCTGCGTGATCGCTTCCGTTCTTCCCTTGATCAGCGGCGTATCGATATATCCCGGACACACGGCATTGATTCGGATTCCTTTGGAGGCATAGTCTGCGCTGAGCGACTGGGTTAACAGCTTGACGCCTCCCTTAGCCGAAGCATAGGCGGTTACCCCTGCTTTTCCGACATGGCTATGGATCGAGCCGCAGTTTACGATCGCCCCTCCGGTTCCTTGGGACAGCATTTGCTGAATGACATATTTATCGCACAGGAAGACCCCTGTCAGATTAATATCAATCGTTCTCTGCCAGTTATCCATCGTTAACTGATCGGCAGGAGCATCATGGGCAATGCCTGCATTCGCGAACAATACATCGACACGGCCAAAATGCTGTACCGTCTGATTCACCATATTCGCGACTTCCTGCTCTTGGGTTACATCCGTTTTGACGAACAGCGCTTCAAAGCCGGCTCCTCTCAATTCGTCGGAAACCGCTTGGCCCTGGTCGGAATAATCCGCGATAACGACCTTGGCTCCCTCTTTTGCAAAAAGTCTGACTGCCGCTTCGCCAATCCCGCTGGCGCCCCCCGTCACAATGACAACCTTGGAATCAAATTTCATGCGTTGATCACTCCTATGTTGTAAATTCATCAACCGGCTATCCATTCATGTAGAATGGGCAAAAACCGACCATGATATTCCAATACCCCGTTTCCTAATGAATGACCAGCATACTATCAAATAAAAAGGACGTTCGCTAAATAACAGTCGCAAAGCAATAACCTTATTCAAGCTCAAGCCCTGTCAGACCGGACGCTCAATCGTAAACATCTCTCCCAGGGTCGAATAGATATTTCCTGCCATGCGGCTCACAGGTTTCAACTTGGATGCGTCAATCCGGCCATGCTCGTAGAGCTCCTCGGACACGTGAAATCGGACGACGCGGGCAATCAATAGATCAGCGGCAGGCAGCTGATCCGTACCATCCAACGTGACGACCTGCTCCAGCACGCATTCCATGCGAATCTTGGATTCCATAATGCCGGGAACCTTAACAACGTCACTAACGACCGGGGTTAAACGGGTTCGGTCAAGCTCACTTTCGTCCGGAGGCAGGTTCGCCGCCGTTTCGTTCACGGCTGCAACGGTATCTTCGTCCACGATGTGGATGACAAGCTCGCCGCTCTGCATGGCATTTCTTGCCGTATCCTTGGGTGCACCGTTCTTTCGCTGAACGGAAACCGACAGCAAAGGGGGATTGCTCGACACAATGGAAAAGTAACTGAACGGGGCCGCATTCAGCACGCCATCCGCCGATAATGTCGTAACGAAAGCGACCGGACGCGGAACGACGCTTCCTATCAGCAGCTTGTATGTGTCCCGTTCGCTTTGGGTATTCGGGTCAATGGATATCACTTGAGTTGCCCCTCTCCTGTATGTTTGACTTGTATAGGCTCCAACCCCTGCTCGATTCGGGCACGCTCCGGTTCGAACCAGGCAGGAAGCTTTAATTGTTCCCCCAGCGAGTCCAGGTCTTCGTCCACCGTAAATCCGGGCGGATCGGTTGCGATCTCAAACAGGATCCCACCACGTTCCCTGAAATATAACGCTTTGAAATAGTTACGGTTCCTGATATCCGTAGGGCGAAAGCCCTGCTCCTTCACCCATTCATGCCATTTGCCGTGCTCCTCATCATCTTGAGCCCGCCATGCGATATGATGGGTCGTTCCGGCACCTCCGGCTCCCAAAGGGATATCCCGCATCGGCAGATCAATCACGTTGCCGAAGTGGCCCGCAGCTTGAAACCGGGCATAATTGACGTCCTCTCCAATGTAGGTCAGTCCCATGACATTCTCCAGCGCCTTCTTCGTCTCCTCCCATTTGCTGCTGAACAGAACCGCGCCGCCGAATCCCTTAATGGCTGTAGCCGATGTTATATCGTCCACGGACCAGCCGTTATTCGGACCGCCTTCCCGCTCCACCAACTCTAGCGAAAGTCCGTCCCGATCGGAGAATTGAAGGTATTGTTCGTTAAACCGGAAAGCCTTCATGACAGGAACACCAAAGCTCCGCAGCCGCTGTTCCCAATAAGGCAGGGCCCCTACAGGAACGGCAAAGGTCGTATATCCTGCCTGTCCTCCTCCACGCAGCCCTCTTCGCGAAGCGGAGGAAGGGAAGAAAGTGATGATCGTTCCGGGCTGTCCTCCTTCATCCCCGAAATACAGATGATATACCTCGGGCGCATCGTAATTCACGGTCTTCTTTATCATTCTGAGTCCTAGCACGCCTGTATAAAAATCAACGTTCTTCTGCGGATCCTGCGCATAAGCGGTAATATGATGAATGCCTGCCGTATGTAATGCCATATCCCATCTCTCCCTCACCGTTCGTGTCGAAACCCGTTATTTCCGTTCATAATCCGATTTGCATGATGGATGAGCCATAAACCATAAATAATCTTTATTTTGAATATCTTTAATTAGAGATTATATAATTTTCTTATCATTGTCAAGCTCTTGTGCACCCCAAATATATAAAAAGCCGCCAAGAACGATTCCTCGCTCTTGGGCGGCTTTAATATGCGGCTAAAGGCCGCCTCCCTATCCCACGCTTAAGCCTTTTGCCATTTCTCCTTAAAGAACAGCTGATACACCCGGGTAACGATAATCTTAATAATCATATAGATTGGTACGATCAGCAGAATTCCGATAATCCCGCCAAGATCCTGTCCCACCAGCACCAGGATAATGATCGTTATGGGATGGATCGCCAGCTGTTTGCCGAAGATATACGGACCAATCAGGTTATCCTGAATCTGCTGGGCCGCCAGAATGACGACAAGGGACCAGATCGCGGTTCCCGGGGACTGAATAAAGCCGATAATCACGATCGGGATCGAGGATAGAATGGCGCCGATAAACGGTATGAAATTCGCGATGACCGCCACGACCGTCAACAGCAGCGCATAAGGCAGGCCGATAATCAGGAATCCGATATACATCAGAACCCCCAGCGCCAAATTGACGAGAACCCGGCCTACGATAAAGCCTTTGAGTGCATTGTTGATTTCATCCAGCACCGAGGCTCCCTCGCCCTTGAATCGGTCAGGCAAAAAGCTGACCACCATCTTCCCGAATTTCCCGCCTTCCTTCAGCATGTAATACAGGAGAATCGGAAACGTAAACAATACGATGGCAAAATTCGACACGAACGAGAACAGATTCATAATATAATTCGTCAGGAACGTGAAGCCTTGATTCAAATAATCGGTGAGCTGTGTAAGCGGGTTGGCGTTCTCCGGAAAAATGTCCTGGAAAAAGCCGTTATTCTCCAATTCCTGAAGCTGCTCGCCAAGCTTGGCAAACAAGGCTGGAGCGTTCTGTACGAGAGCCACGATCTGATCGCGCAGCGATGGCCATACCCCCAGGATAAAGCCGGTAAGGATGCCCGCGAACACGACATACAGGAGCAGGATGGCCAGCGAGCGATTTAGCTTGCGTTTTTCGAGGAGATCAACCAGCGGTCTGAGCAGGTAATAGAAGAATCCCGACAGCATTAACGGCACGAGGATGATGGAGAAGAACGAAAGTACGGGTCTGAATATAAAATCCACCAGTGATCCCAAATAAATGATGGTCAGCACCAGGATCACGGCAAGACACAATTTGAAAAACTTGTTCATTTTCAGCAAAAAGCATGCCCCTTCTCCTATTTTTTCACCATCGTATCATGACAACGAGTACGGATTCAAATGGCTCCTTCTATATTCGTTACGAGAGGCCTTATCCTAGCCGCCAACGTTTTACGACCTTTCGGTTTCACTCCATGCCGCCGATATATACTTCTTCTAACGCCTCACGTATAATATGAAGGATTGCTAGGGCAAGGCTATAGTGTAGGAGGATATCATAAACATGCATGTTACATCCATCATTCTTGGTCTGATCATCGTTCTGAATATCGTGTTCTCCATGTTCGTGGTTTTCAGGGAACGGCGGGATGCCGGCTCCACCTGGGCATGGCTGCTGGTGCTGTCCTTTATCCCGATTCTGGGCTTTGTGCTGTACTTGCTGTTCGCCCAGAATTTAAGAAGAATCCGTCTCTTTCATTGGGACGATCTGCAAAAAACCGGCATCGAGAAAGTATTGCTGTCCCAAATGGAAGGGATGAACAACGGCGAATACCCGTTTACCAATCAAGCGGCGGCGGACAACAGCGATTTGATCCATATGCATATCAACGAGAACCAGGCGATCCTTACGGACGACAACCATGTTGAAATTTTTACGGATGGACGCAGGAAGTTTGAACGGTTGTTTCAGGATATCGAGGAAGCCAAAGACTATATACATATTCAGTACTACATTATCCGCCGCGATGAGCTTGGCAAGAAGCTGATCTCCCTGTTGACCCTAAAGGCTAATGAAGGCGTGAAGGTCCGGGTTCTATACGATGAGCTGGGCTCGCGTCAACTAACCAAAGGCTTCTTCAAGGCATTCCGCGAAGCCGGCGGAGAAGCCGAGGCCTTCTTCCCGTCCAAGCTGCGCTTCATTAACCTGCGGCTGAATTACCGGAATCACCGAAAGCTGGCGATCATCGACGGCAATATCGGGTATGTCGGCGGATTCAACGTCGGGGACGAGTACTTGGGCCTCAACTCCAGGTTTGGGTATTGGCGGGACACGCATCTGCGCATCCAAGGCGAGGCCGTTTATGCGATGCAGGTTCGCTTCATTCTGGACTGGAATCAGGCTTCGCATCATAACGATATCACTTACGAATCGAATCTGTTTCCCAAGATCAATTCGCCCGGCAATGTCGGGATTCAGATTGTCACCAGCGGTCCGGATTCCCGATATGAACACATCAAGAACGGTTATATCAAAATGATTTCGTCCGCCAAGAAATCGATTCATATTCAGACGCCTTATTTTATCCCGGATGCCAGCCTCCTGGATGCACTGCGCATTGCGGCGCTTTCTGGCGTAGAGGTGCATCTGATGATTCCAGATAAACCGGATCATCCCTTCGTGTATTGGGCTACCTTATCTTATATCGGGGAAATGCTGGGTACCGGGGCTAATGTGTATCTCTACAATAATGGCTTTATTCATGCCAAGACGATCATCATCGATGAGAAGATTTCATCCGTGGGCACGGCGAATATCGATGTTCGAAGCTTCAAGCTGAATTTCGAAGTGAACGCATTCCTGTACGATGAGCATTTATCGAAACAGTTGACCCACATCTTCCACCAGGATCTGCGGGTATCCAGCCAGCTTACGATGAAGCAGTATCTGGAGCGTTCGCGGTGGATCAAGTTCAAGGAATCCATCTCCCGCCTGCTGTCGCCTATTCTATAGGACAACCCCGAGACGCTGCCGTATCATTTAGCAATCCAGAAGAAATGTCAGGGCCAGAGACCGTTTATACTAAAACCACGGAAAACGAATCCATCATATTAAAACCTGGGAAGGATGTTGAACGTGGCTAAACTGACACCGTATATTTTCTCTGAGGATGCAAAAGCGCAGGCTGAGTTTTATACCCAAGCACTGGGAGGCGAAATCTTATCCGTGCAAACCCATGGCGAGGTTCCCGGAACCAAGGAAGAATTGAAGGACAAGGTCATGCATCTGAGTCTGGTAGCCGGAGGAATCCCGATCTTTATGTCGGACTCGATCTTCCAAACCCTGGAGCGTGGGAACGGGATTCATCTGAGCCTGTCGTTTGAGAGCGATGCCGAAGCCCATGAAGCTTTTGACCGCTTGGCCGAGGGCGGCAAGGTGATTGATGCGCTGAAGACTCAATTCTGGGGAGCGCTGTTCGGGGTGCTGGAAGACAAGTTCGGCGTGTTATGGCAGGTCACGACGGAAGTTCAAGTCAATTAATTCTGGAAAAGGCCCTTCAAGTTTGGCTTGAAGGGCCTTTTTTGCGTTCAGTCCTTATTCTCTAATCGATCGCTGACCTCGTATAGACGCAGGGATAATTCATCCCCTTGGGCATTGCCTAAAATTTCTCCGTATCGACTACGCAGATTGTTCCAGCACTCGTGTATTACTTTCTCAAGAGCCTTTCCTTTATCGGTCGTATAGATCAGCGACATCCTTCCTTCCACCCGATTGTATACCAGCCCTTTAACGGCCAGCTTCTCAACCAGTCGGGTTACGGTGGATGGCTGGAGGTGAAGAATTTCGCCTAATTCCTTCTGCGAGATCCCTTCCTTCTCATATACAGCCATAAGCAGATATGCATACGTAGGCGACAATCCGCTTGCGGCAAACTCGTCTTCGGCCATCTTGGTAATGACCCGGCTAAGGCGATTGGCTGTGAAGTAAAGGCATTCCTTGATATACGTATTGAGCATAACGGTTACCTCTTTCGCTGAAGTTCATCATGTTGAAACGCCACATATTGTTTGCACATACAAATATAGTGGATTTCCAAATAAAAGTAAAGCGGCAGTTTCCCCCATCTCATGGAGTCATCTGCCGCTTCATTCTATTAGAATATGTCGTTCAGGTTGCGATCCTGCTTAGGATAACGCTGCTTTATTCGACCTGGCTCTGATCCATGTACATGACTTCCCATAGATGTCCGTCCGGATCCTGGAAGCTCCATCCGTACATAAAACCGTGATCCACCGGGTCGTTGGAAGGCGATCCCCCAGCAGCCAGCGCAGCGTTCACGATGTCATTCACCTGCTCCCGGCTTTCTGCCGACAGCGCCAGAATCACTTCCGTTGTGTTGGCCGCATTCGACAGATCTTTCTTGGTGAACGTCTTGAAATAATCCTCGGTGAGCAGCATGGCAAAGATGTTATCGCCTATGACCAGGCAGGCCGCATTCTTATCCGTAAACTGCTCGTTAAACTCAAAACCGATTTTCGAGAAAAAGTCTTTCGTTTTCTCCAGATCCTTAACCGGAAGATTCACAAAAATATTATCGATTTTTAATGCCATCTACGATCACCTCATCCATTTGATAGATCCATCTTAGCATGGGCAGCGGCTTGGCATTTCTTTTCGCTTGCTATGTTCAAACCATTGTTCGTCGAATTCCGTGAAAAACACATCCGTCAAAATGGCCTCCGCTCTCTTATACGGGCATATTAATTCGATAACTCCGCTGCACGCAGCAATCTCATAACGGTTACTACCGTTTGAGCTTTGGTCACATGAGATTGCGGATCCAGCTTGGCAGCGGATACCCCCTGCATAATCTTCTGTTCCACGACGAAGGCGACGGACGACTTCGCATAGGACGAAACCTTGGAGTGATCTTTAAATTTGTTTAACAGGCCTTGGCCGGCTTCATTCTTCTTACCGGCATACTCCAGCACATGGCTTAGAATAACCGCCAACTCCTCGCGCGTAATCAAGCTGTTGGGATCAAAGAGATCGCCTGTGCGTCCCTTCACCAGTCCTGCAGCCTTGGCAGCCGCGATTTCTCCGGCATATCGGGATTTCGGATCCACATCCTTGAAGCTGGAATCCTTGTCGTCAGGCAATAGACCCAGCGCTTTCACCAGGATGGAGATAATCTCGGCACGGGTAATGTGTTTATTCGCACCGAACGAACCGTTATTTTCTCCGGATACGATCATTTTGGCCGCAGCTTGCGCCACGTCTTCCCGTGCCCACGAAGGAATCGCGTCACTAAACCGGATATCCTGCTGTAGCAGCGCATAAATGCCGCTGCCGGTTTTCTTGATTTCAACGGTCACCGTGCCATCCGTATTCACTTTAAACAACGTCGGAACGGATCGAAGCTCGTTTGTACCCGGTATAAAGACCACTCCGGTCGCACGTTTTATATCTATCTTTTTCGCATCCAAGGTAACAAACTCGCTGACATGGAATTTCCCGAAGCGTATCAGCTCGGTTGCCGTTTTATCCGCGTGTACTTGCTCAAGCTTGAACAGCAGCGGACTCGCCAGTGTTTCTTTCCCTTGAAGCAAGGCGGCCAGGCTTGCTGCGTCCTTATCGTCTGGAGCCACAATCGAGACTCTCACCGGCCCGGAAACCGAGATCAGCGAAGCCGGGATCCGGTATTCCGTCCCGTTTAGGAAAACGGACAGACTGGCTTTGGCCCCTTTTTTCGCAATGGCTCCAATCACTTCTTCCGGAATTTCCAGCACCGCCTGCTTCGCACCCGGACCCGCATGGAGCTGGAAGTTGGAGGATTCCGATTGGTTAATGCTGTTAACTGCCGCAGCCGCAGGCACGGTAACTAGAGCCTTATCTCCTTCAAGCACAACGTTTGCTTCGAGTTGATCCTTGCCTTTAGGCGGCTGTGGCGTCGATGGCGTTGTAGAACCGGATCCGCCGGAGCCTCCTCCGCCTTCCGATCCGCCGGAGCCGTTGCCCGAAGTCGTGATGCTCAGCTGATTCGATGCGCTGGAGATGCGGTTGATCTCATCTCCCGTTCGATCCACGGCAAGTACATGGATCTTGTAATTCGTTAGGGGGCTGAGGCCCTTCACGGTATAACCGTTTGTTGCCACCGAGCCGGACAACGCATGATTCACGTACACTTCATATCCCGTTGCTCCCGTCACGGCATCCCATTTCAGCTGGATGGAGCCGGAATCGGCGCTTACCTTGGACAGATTCCCTGGAGCCGGGAGTGCCGATGCATGGACTTGGCCGTTGATGGGCAAATCGTGAACGAGTTGGGTCGTCAGCGTCTTATTGCGGTCGCCGCTGATATCCCAGCTCATGACGCCTGCGATATCCAGCGATTTCACGATGGAAGCCGTATATTTCATGGTGTCCCTATCGTTGTAAGTGATGAAAACTTTATTTTGCTCATTGTACAGGTATGGAACTTTGGCGGATTCGTTCCAGTATCGCTTATAACCGTTCTTGTCGATATAGTTATTCTCGAGATCGCTGAAATCGAAAACGCCCGCTTCCCATGTCTTTAAGGCAGATCCGCCTTTGCAAGTCTGATATTGGCCGGTTGGCGGGCAATCATCCCAGCCCTTACCGTAATATGGCACCCCGGCGATCAGCTTGTGCGTCGGCACCCCGCCGTTCAGATGGCCCAACAAACCGCCGAGCACATGATTTCTCGGAGCGGAGGAAGCGGCTTTCGGATGCTTTTGGTCAAAGAACAGCGGTGCATTATGATGGCCCAGCGTCTCCCAGCTGCCGCTGTAATCGTAAGTCATGATATTGATGAAATCGAGATAGGTCACCGAATTAGCGAGATCGGCATTTTTAACGAAATTATCGCCCTGTCCGGAAGCAATCGTCAACAGATAGTACTCCCCGTCTTCTGATCCGGCAGCATCCAGCGCCTCGCGAACGGTCTTCATTAACAGTGTGAAGTTTTCCGTATCCTCCGGTCCCCGGGAGTTGTCGTCTTCCCCGCCTTCAACAGGATACTCCCAATCGATATCCAAACCATCGAATTTGTATTCTCGAAGGAAATCCACCGCGGAATTCGCAAACGCCCGGCGTGTTTCCTCGGTCTTGGCCATGTTGGAGAAATGATTGGACCAGGACCAGCCGCCTACCGATATCATAAGCTTCAAGTGGGGGTTAGCGGCCTTGACGGATTCGAAGGCTTGGAAATTTTGAAAATCGAATGTCGGATCGCCAATCACAATTTCTCCGTCATGGACGTATCGATCCTGTGCAGGAATATTAGGATCCTCGCAGGCTCTCGGCCCGCTCCCGAATTTTTTCCAGCAAATATCGGCGAAGGCGTAGTTAATGTGAGTTAATTGAGATATGTCCAATTCAGCAGGATGAAAATTACGATCTTTGGTACTAGCTGACCAAGAGGTGTAGTACGAAATATTGTTATAATTGCTGCCCGGTACTACCGATACTGATTCGCTTTCAGGCGAAGTCCATAGACTGTTATGGCCCACTACCTTATACGAATAGGTCTTGCCTTCTTCAAGTCCAACAGCTACGTACCGACTCTCGCCACTCGAACCAACCTTTGCTCCATCCTGATAAATATCATAGCTTGTGGCCCCGGGCACCGGTGCCCAGCCCAGTGAAACCGTAGATCGTGTAGCCGTGATTACCTGTAACCCTTGCGGTTGAGCCAGTTCCCCCCACTTGAGGGTAACGGCATTACTATTAGCCGATGCTTCCAAAGCTCCATTTGCGTTTCTTTGTGCACCTACTTTAAAAGTGTACGTCTCTCCTGCTTCCAAAGGTCCATAGGTAGCCGTGGTGACGGAGTTTTCCCAAGTGCCGCCTTTCCATGCTCCATTGACATATATATCGTAAGCTTCAGCACCCGGACTTGATCCCCAATTCAAAGTAACCGTATCTTCCGTTACCTCTTGAATTTGAAGATGGCTTGGGGGTGTTAACGGTGCGGCCTTATATTCGGCTTCGTCTTTAGTTGTGGTGAATTCCAATACATTACTTTTGTGTTCCTTCTTCGCGTCGCCATCCCAAGTTATATATATCCTATAGGTCGTTTCGGGTGTCAATCCGGTGACGGCTCGGGTCCAGTAATTTCCCCATGCCACCCAGCCGTCTGTATCCGCATTCCACACTTGTATATTGTTTTCATCTTCATCCGACTTAAAATCCCATTGAAATATCGCCATATTATGAGAGACACTTTCAATACGCAGATTCTGCGGTGCTAGCGGATCCTGGGAGCCATAGGTCGAGCTTGTTACCGTCACCGAATCGATGCCGGAGCTCGTTGCGGTAATTTCTGAAGGAGATGCGCCTTCTGCTGCATAGGATGCAGGCGCATGAAGCAGTGGGGTAAACATGAGAATAAGGGCCAAAAAACACAGTACCCATTTCGGGCGTCTTTTCGTGATAAAGGGTATCACCGTTTTCACCTCTGTCGATTAAATTTCGATTGCAAATGATACAGCATTTCCATGAATGTCTGTTCCTCTCGGTGTCACCCGGTGGTATCCTTGATGACTTGCCCAGCTTCGCATATCGCTCGAAATCCACTCGTTTTGAAAGCGGTTACCAATCCAGGTGAACTCAACTATGTAAGATTCATCCCATCCCCCTTTTCGCTCCATACCTACACTCACTTGTTCAATCGCTCTACTACGGCCCCCCTTTCAATGAAATCCATGGTGTTCAATCCATATTCATATAGTTGTATCATGGAACCTGCGCAATCGATTGAGAAGGGATACATTTCCATAGACATGGGATAAATTCTTTTAATTTTATATTCTGTTAATAAATTCAATCTAAAAAAAGAGCCCTCGAAAGGCTCTTCTTCTGTTTACTATATAAAAGGTGACGGCCGATTCATTCCATTGAACTTAGATGCTCATGCTTTAATTTCCATGCGCCGTCGGCATTTCGAACGAATACGTTCGTTGCTCTCCCGCTCCCGGTCGTGAATTTCCCCTGAAAATACCCCTCGTAGTGATAAGTGTATATACAGACAGCCGAATGTACATCAGTCGCAATCCACACCACGTCCTCTGCCCGGTACACCTCATCTCGAATGACATCCCAAGCGTGCTCGAAATAGGCCCTGATTTCCTCCAGGGTACAGCAGCTCCGGTCCGAAAACCAATACACCGCTTCCTCATCGAGCAGCCGGGCTACCTGGTCAAAATCATGCGTGTTCGTAGCCGCTATGTATACCTCAAGGGCTTTTTCATATGACATTGTCCCGCACCTCCATTCCCTTAACTAGGCATATTAGTTATGAACCAAAGTATGATGGCTCTATCCTGGTTAATTAATATATAATCTCCTAACACTTGGTTTGAAAATTTGCCTTTCCTTCCAAGACGGCATTCAAGAATGTCTTCGACTTTTTCAATCGCTTCTGGATCTCTTCAATTTCTTTGATTTTTTGTTCTACCATTTTCGTCTTTGCCTCGTATGACAGGTTAAGTTGTTGATTGACTAACAAACTTAATTCTTCTATAGAAAAGTCTACCGATAAAAGTACCTTCACATCATCTAGAAACTCCACAATCTCTTCGGAATAAATCCGATAATTATTGGTATCTCTTTTAACATAACTATCCGGAATTAGGTTCTTCCGTTCATAGAATCTCAATGTTGATATGGGCAGACCCGTTAATTTTGAAACCTCGTTTATTTTCATCATAGGACCTCTTTTATTTCTTGCTATAAACCTAGGTTCATAGTTCATAATACGAAATATGATAACGAACGACATCCACAATGTCAAAAAAAATCGATGTTATCAAAGGGAGAGGTTCTATGTTTAACCATATTCAAAATAACGATTTCGCCAATATCGTTATGGGCCGACGTTCTGTCCGTAATTATGATGAGAACTTTAAAATATCGAAAGAAGAGATGAGCGACATGATTTCGGAAGCCAGTTTGGCTCCATCCTCTGCAAATATGCAGCCTTGGCGTGTAATTGTAGTCGATACTCCGGAAGGAAAAGAAAAGCTAAGACCTCTTGTGAGGTTCAATACGTTACAGAATGATACTTCATCAGCCATGTTATTGATTTTTGGCGATACCCAGAGCTATTTATATGCTGAAGAAATTTACAATACAGCTGTGGAACAAGGAAAAATGCCGGCAGAAGTACGAGATCGTCAACTCGAAACCATTCTATCCCTGTTTCCGACTCTATCAAGAGAAATGAAAGTTGAAATTGCAAAAATCGATAGCAGCCTCTTTGCCATGCAGTTCATGTTAGTAGCTCGTGCGCATGGGTATGACACGAATCCAATGGCAGGCTTTGAAGCTGATCAGTTAGCAAAAGCATTCGATTTAGATGAAGAACGCTATGCTCCAGTCATGATTATTTCATTAGGAAAAGCCAAGGAAGATGGGCATGAGTCCGTTCGATTAGAGCCCGACAAGATTACATTCTGGAGATAACCATGATCCGTACGATATTCACCATTCTTACTTCAAAATAACTTTAGACTCAAACCGCAGGTTTAAGCCTACGAAAAATTAAAAGAGGCCGAAAAAACGAGCAGACGAATGATCGTCTGCTCGTAATAATATTTAAACTCCTTCATCGGTCTCATTCTCCGGAGCCTGCTCCTCCGAAAGCGCGCTTTCGTCAGACAGCTCATACGAGACACCATCCACTACGACCTTCTCGACTAGGGACACGTCAAGCGCCTGATCCAGCTTCACGGTGACCTGACTCGTATAAACCTGGTTTGCCGGAGTGGTACCGACGTTATCCGAGGACTCCACGTCCTCAGCTTCAACAGGATCAGACGTGTTTTCCCCTTCTGTTGTCCCGCTATTCAGATTCGCTTGGTTCCCGGATAAATCCGTCTCGGATCCTGACGAATCAGCAGCATCAGCTTCCCCTGTGGTTTCATCCGCGCACACCCGCGATAATTCAGGACTGGCCGCTTCAAGCAGCGTGCTTCCATCCTTGCCTATAATCTGTAATTTGTCCACACTGAAATCCCGGCAAGCCGCCGGCTGTTTAAAATGGAAATTCAGCTCGGTGCTTCCCCCCTGCTCCCCTTCCTCCACCACCGTCGCCGTTAATAAAGGCTGCTCATCTACGGTCTCGGAAGAAGCCGGCGGTACCGTAACCGGCGGCGTAACGGCCGGATTCGGATCGGCATCGCCGTCCGCGGGACCTTTGCCGTTTTGGATCATCATGAAGGCAGCGCCAGCAACAACGATTACCACAAGCAAGGAAGAAGTGATTTTTACGAACCGCGAATGCCGGCGAAACCATCGCACCAACGGCGAAGCCAACTCGGCCTTAACCTGCGCATACACCGGTTTGAGGATGGGTGCAGGCGAACTGAAATAAGTTTTTACGTAATCCTTATTTTTAAAGGCTTCGCGGTCGTGGATTTTGAAATAATCGATGATGGCGGCAGCATAAGCGGGAACAAGTCCGCGCGGTCTAACGAATACCGGCTGCTCGGCAGACCACTGAATATATTGGTATACCACTTTCGGGCTCTTACCGTATCTGTGCAAGTAATCCAGCAAGCTCCGATAGTCTACCGCACTGGAATTGATATCCGTGCAGAAAGCCAAGGTTATGCTCTCGAAATTGGACGGTTCCACATGATGCTGCAGCCACTTCCGCATGATATGCTGGGTGCGCTCCCGTTCCTCTGCCGAGAGTTCCGCCAGCACTTCCGCTCTAACCTCTTCATGGCCGGACCACTGGTGAAGGGCCAGCATGACCGCGGCTTTGGACCGAATCCGGGAATCGAACCGCTCTACCCAGCCTTTGAACTCCTTCGGCATTTGCAGGAACCCGATATCCATCAGCTGCTTCTGGCTTAATTGCTCAGGCTCCAGCTCACGCAAGAGAAAGAGATTGGCTGCATAGATCATCCGGTCCGCAAAGGCACGCCCGCCTTGATAACGGCCGATTCCCTTTTGCGGATCGCGTTCCAGCGCATCCAATTGATCCAGTACGGCATTGACCGTTCTCACCGGATCCGAATCCTGCTGAAGCTTATCGATAAGCTGGGCTTCCGCAAGCCGGACATAGTTCTCCTGCTCCAGCAGGAGAGGGTGATTCCGAACCCACAAGCCGATCAAATCCACGAGGTCTGCAGGCGTTGCCGCTTGCTTCATGCGCGTTTTCATGTAGGGATCGAACATCAGCGCCGGCAGCCCCGGACTGGTCAGCACCCTCGCATAAAAGGCTCGGCTTAGAGACGGGCTGCCCTCCAGCAGCTCGTAAATCGCCATGGTCGTATCCTGACGCTGCTTCGATAAGGCATTATTTAAGGAGCGGATAAAATATTCCACGATCCAATCGTTATGCTGCCGGGGATTGATGCCATGATAATCCTTCAGGAATCCCGCGATCGCGGCATCCGGAACATGCCCGCCTTTGACGAGCTCGAACTCCTTGGCAAACAGGGCAAGAAACAGCTGATCCAGCCGTTGCTTCGAATCCAGGGCGCCTGCCGGCTGCAGATATAGCAGCAAAGCACGCAGCACGGCATGTTTATGCTCATGGTACAGGCCTTCATGGCCTTCTTCGATCTGGAACAGCATGCATAAATCATCATAGCTGTCCAGCGAGATTTGATGTATCGGCTCCATGTCCGCAAGCATTTGCTCGGCGAAGGCAAAAAAACGTTCGGACCGATCCGGGTCCAGCAGCGTATCCCAAGCAAAATCAAGATAAGGCTGCTCGGACCATTTCAGATCGGCATTGATGACCCGGCCTGCTGCGAGCTCAAACAAATAATCCTTCTCGATGCTCCGGTCATTCAGGCGCAGGCTGCCCTTCTCCACGAACATGAGATGAAGCCCCTTCTTGCTCTGCGGCTCCTTGGCATAAGTTACGAATCCAAGCACCCGGCGCAGCGCATAGGGCAATCGGCCAAACAGCACAAAGAGCAGCTGCTCCGCCTTCGCGGACAACTGTTCCACCGGGACATCCAGAACGATGTATACCTTTTTCTTCCCGGCAGCCGCGGATATGCAGGCATAGATCAGCTGCTTGAATACTTTCTCATTGATCCCGAGCTCCTCCAGCAAGGCCGGCGTCCTCTCGGACGAGACAGCGGCCCGGGAATCGGCCTGGACCGGAATCGCAGGAAGCTGCGGCAGATCGACGCCTTCTTCGATATCGTAATGATCGGCAAAAGCGGCCTGAAGCCATGTCCGGTAAGCGTTATGATCATCTCGATGGAAGCCTTCCGGAACGACGTAATGATGCGTAAAAAAGGCGCTGCGCAGCCCCGTGAAATCCGCAGGCTGAAACACGCTTCGGCCCAGCACCGTTTCCCCTGATTCGGTATGGAACAGATGAAGGGCAGCCGGATAAGACGCAGCGTCCCGTTCACTGCGCGCCGTCAGCTCGGCAGGTGCTTCGTATTGGCAGAAGGGATGCAGCACCTTTTTAATAAAGGAAGCCTCCAATCCGGACGAACGGGCCACCGTGTCAAAACCTTCGGCCGAGCGGAATATGCCTCGCCGCTCCCGCGTGTACATCTGCTGCTGTATGTTTCGGGTTGGGAATTCCGGCACTAGTCTTCCCTCCCCTGAATGTACTTCAGCTTGTACAGAAGCCAGATGAACGGTTCATCCACCCGAATCGGGCTGACCACGCTCTGCAGCTTCTGATCGACAGGGTTGCTGCCCAGCGCCGACACGGCAAAATAGGCGGTATTCGAAAAGTACACATCCATCGTCCCTTTGAACGGACGATCGACCTTTTCGATAAATCGGCGGATTTCGCCGTCAATATTTTCGAACTCGGTCAAATTCAAAAACTTGCGGTGCACCACATTGTTAAAAATATTGCTGTTCAGCTTCACGTATTCGCCATCCTCATCCTTAAGCGCGTGAAGCATGTCGCTCTTGGTCAAGACGACGGCGGTTGGAATATCCGTCTTGCCTTTGTCCTCATAAGCGATGAAATCGCCGAACATGGTCAGCACGACATCCCGCGGCTCATCATACTGGGATACCCACTCCCCGGGCTGATCGCCGAATTTCAAACGGATTTTTTCCCGAATGGAGCGGATTTGGAGCGGATCCACCATAAACAGAATGCCCGCGGAATTCTTGATATGCTGTCCGTGCAGTCCCAAATAATCCTCATCCACCATGCCCTCGCCCGCCACGTCAAAAAATACGAGCGTCAACGGCGGCTTCGACTCATCCTTGAACACGAATTGGAAAATAAAAGGCTCCTGCATTTTCTCCTTCTGCGTAGACGCCAGCAAATCCCCGCGTTCAAACAATGGCTCCTCATAGCCGGTGCGGAACTTGCGGCTGATCTCGGCATTCAGCGGCATGCAGGCCGCATCGAAATGATCTGCCGTCGTATGCTGCAGCGTATGAATCAGCGAAGTCATGTAAACCGATTTGCCCACTTGCGAAGCACCGATAATCGAGATAATGTTGCTTGGCACCTTCCCGGCAGTTACCGGCAGCTCATTGTGGCATTTCGGGCATAACCGTCTGCGCGTGACGATGCCGTAACGGTCATTCAATCCAACCAGGACGTGCTCCGAATAAATGTGCTGCTCCTCCGGGATGTCGCTCGGACGGATGATCGCTTCGATATCATACACCGAATCCAGCCCGAAGCGTTCACGGTACCGATTCAGCTCCTCATCTTCCCCAAGCGCATAATCCTCGTCATCCTCGCGGTCGTGGGCAGCCCGGAAGACAACCTCCTTCGGAGCGAACTTACTGAAACAGTAAGGGCAGACAATATCATAGAACAGCGGCCTTGGCTCCGGCTCCGGTTTTTTCTTGAATATATCAAAAATGCCCATCTTTCGTACCTCCCTCTGAACCCTATGAAATACACACGGACGCGCTTATCGTGGTTAACCGTGTGTTCATCGGTCTCTATCTATCTGTGCACCAGCTCATATCGTTGTCCGTATTTCTTGCCGTCCGTAAAAAACAGGCGAACGTAATCGTTCTTGCCTACCTCGATCGCAGGCAATTCGTTGCGTCCGGCAGCAAAATCCGTCACGAACGGGTACAAGATGCCGTCTTCCTTGTTGACCGGATAAGCGCCCTGCTTCTTCACGTAACACAAAGCTTCCTTCGGTACCGGCGCCTCCGCCGTCACCTGGATTTCGATCGTCTTATAGGGCTGCAGCCAGCGGCTCTTTTCGCGAATGGAGTAGACCAGTTTGGCTTTGCCGGTACTGAACCGAATGCGGTTCGCTTCATCCTCCTGCCTGATTAACGCCATCTCTCCGTCTTCGGAAGACAAGGCGTAGACCGTGTACGTGATCTGACCGATCCCGTCCAGCCGGTCGCGGTACCCGTTATTCGCCTTATACTCGTCACGGGTGTATAGACGCATCCCGCCTGGCTGCGAATCGCCTGCAGGCGGGCCGAATCCGTCGTCCATCGCACGGTGGATGTATACCGCTTGAAGACCCGGCGGCCAGCTCCAGCGGAGCGTACAGTAACCATCGTCCAGTTGATAGCTTAATCCCTGAATGACCCATTCTCCGGGCTCCGCATGTTTAAACCGCATCTCGAACGCCCCCTGCTTTAAAATCCTCGGCTTGTTGAATCATTTGGCTGCTGCCCTCTTCCCGTTCGGCCCGGCCGCTGCACGTTGGAGATGATCTTACTGCTCTCCTTAACCGGTATCACCAGCGTGAACAAGGCGATGATCCCCGCAAGCAATAGGCAGGCGATCAGACGAACGGAGGCATCCCCGATTTCCTCGCCGGAGAGGCCGTATTCCAGAACCATGCCTGCCAGTACGCCCGATACCGCGCCGCCGATGCTGAAGCTCAGCGCAAGATGGCGATTGTCAAACACCGTGCCGAGGGCCAGGCCCATGGCGGCGCCGATTAGCAGCATCGCAGTTATTCTTCCGAACTGATGATACACGCTGTCTTCCATAGCGCCCGTACGTTTCGTCAACAGCGAACGGTCTCCGACGTCGTCATAGATTTTCTGGAAAACGAATGACAAATCCTCCGCATGCTGAACGTCGTAATATTGTCCGCCCGTTTCCGCCGCAATCGTCTGAAGCAGCTGGGCACCGTCCGGGTTGACCAGGCTGAGGCCAATCGTATTTACCGCGATTTGCTGCTGCTTGTACTCCGCAAGCACACGATCATGGTCGGTTTCGCTGAATCCGTCCGACAGCATGATGACCATGGCGCTTCGGCCGGCATCCCGGCTTTCCTGGATATGCGACATGGTATCCTCCAACGCAAGGCTGATGTCCGTACCGCCATCGGTCGTTGCCAAACCGTCGATTTCCGCGATGATCTCATCCTTGGTTTCTTGGTTATTCACGCGCGTGAACGGCTGCAGCAACGTTGTTGCATGATCAAACATTATCACGGATACGCGGTTATCCCGATCCATGCGGTTGATCAGATTTTTGGCTGCCGTGTACCGGTCCTGATTCGGGTCCGTCTCATTCATGCTGCCCGAATTGTCAATGACCAGCACGATATCCTTCACGGGCTTGGCGCTGCCTGGGTTCAACTGGTACACCCATTCAAACAGCATGCCTAGCAGGAACAGGGCCACCAACGTGGATGGAATCAGCAGCTTCCATGATGTGCCCGTGTACCGCTGTCTCCATGAGCTTCCGCTCAAACGGGGGGAGATCAGTTCTGCGATTAAACAGGCCAAGCCGATGCATAAGGCCAGAATCCCGAAATAAATCCCCGTAACCACGATAACAGGAAGCCCTGTCCCCCACTGGCGAAGCAAAAACTCCCCAATGGCAAATCCGAGTCCCCCACCGACCAGGCTAAGCAGCAGCAGGAGAGGGTTTAATTTTCGTTGCACAATACACGCCTACTCTCTGTATCAGAATCGAAGAACGCTAACGCAGCTCGGGAAGCTGCGCCGGTTCCATGCCATGAAATTCATAACCGTTTGCCTTATAGGTCTCGTAGTAGGTTCTGCCATTCCGGTAATACATCAGATCCTCCAGATGGAAACCTCCCATCAGGTTCAGCTTCTCGACCCCGCTTGTGCGCTTCTCGTGCACGATGCCCAGCTTGTACACCCGTAAAGCTTCATCGACATGGATCGCGTAACGGACGAATTCGCTGTCGGCATCGCCAAAGAAATATTTCTCCTCGTATCGATGCTCCTGCGTATAATCAAGCAGCCTGACCAACGTAACGGAGTTCTCCTCCAGCATCCGGTATAACACCTTAAACAGGTCTTCCTTGGCCAGCACCTGCTTGTTATCGTAGTCGATGGTGACGTTCGCCCGCCGCAGCAGTTCTTCCTCGAAGGTCTGCACGAACGGCTCTGCCGTCAATAGATCCCTCAGACAGACCCGGATCATGTTCGAGAGGATCGGTTCGATCCCTTCATGCATAACGATGGAGAGATTGCCGACATACCGTTCCTCGAAGAACACGCCTTCGCCGCGCTTGCTCTCCAGCTCCAGCATCAATTCCTCCGTCACGAGGCCGTAATACTCCATCAGGTTCTGGCCGATATAATCGTCTGCGGCACGGATGCTGGAACGGGCCGCCTCCATCAACTCCGCCTCCAGCTGATCCAGCATGCCTGCCTGCTGCTTGTACTGACGGTGAATACGTTCAAGCTCCGTCTCATAGAGCCTGTAGAGCTCAAGCTCCGTTTCCAGCTGCAGCAGCTCATACTTGCGTCGATAGACCTCGCCCACGAAATACCGAATGAAATGGCGCACATTCTGTTTATCCCGAAAAGGAAGCTTCTTAAACGGCTGGCTTTCAACGCTTTCCTCATAATATCGGTTTAATCCGTCCTGCTCGGTCTTAAGCAAGCTGCCGAGATCCCGAATCCGGGACCGAACCGCTTCAATCAAAATCCCCTCTCCGGCCTTATCGCTCGTCCACGCGGCAATTTGATAACACCCGATTTGCGAATGAGTTGCCAAAGTTCGGCGCAGCGCATCGTGCAATTCTTCTGCGGTGCTCATATCGCTCAGTCTCTTTCGGGCCGCCAGCTCGTAATTTCCTTGAAAAAACTTCCGGCAGCCATCTCCGAAGAGCGCCTCTTCCGCCTCGCGAATATTCATTCGCTTCAGCTCGGCATAACTGACGGGATGCGACATCATGCCCTTGAGACCGTCCAGATGCTCGGGGTCCGGCAGCATCCGGTTCGCTCTTGCCGTTACGGCCTCCGGGTCGAGACCGAAATAGGCCAGGCATTCATGAATCTCCGGCTCTGGCCTGTCCTTCATGCGACCCAGCAGTCCGCGGCACAGATGGTAAAGGACCGTTAGGGCAATCGGCTCATTGGGCCTCTTCACCCTGGCAAAGCCGGCGGAGACAAAGCCTTGGCGGCCGGATTCGGTCATGATATTGCTTTTGAATGACGTATTGTTGTAAATGCCTCGGATGCCGTCATAGGTTTCATCCTTCTGCTTCCGGTTCTTCAGCAGGCCCAGGTGGCAGATGATATCGTAGATATCCTGCATGCCGGCGTAACCCGAGATGCCTCGTTCATTCTTATCGGACAGCACATAGACGAGATCAAATAATGCGGATGCCGGGTGGACGACAGGAATCGTCAGCCCGTCCTCGGTTACCTGCAGCGGCGCGGAGAAGGTGTACTCCCTGCTCTGCATCAGCTCCAATTCCCGTAGGAACGCAACGCCTACGGAGCTTGCATAGCCGTAGGATTCAATCTGCTCCCTTTCATTAATGAGCGCGTACAAATCCATCTGCACCGACTTGAACGACTGCTGGAAGATGGATTCAGCCAGCAATGAAATTTCCGGGATAAATACATTAAACGGGTCATCGACCCGTGTAATGACAGACAGATGAACCCGGTCAAACGAAGCATAGCTGCGTCCAAAGTCTGAAATATGGTGGCTTAACTTCCGAATCGCTTGATTCAACCCGGATAGATGATGCGGGTCCTGATAGAAGCTCTGGTACAGCTCCTTGCGCATCGATTTGGATGCTGCGTCCGACACCGGCAGCTGCAGATGGTACCGGTGAAGCCGGCCGGAGAGTCCGGGGCCTTGGGGCTCCGGTCCTTCACTTCGGTCCGTTCCTACATGAAAATAAACGACGCTGGCGCTGTTATCCCATTTGCGGTCCTGAATTTCCATGATCGGTTCGATGGCAGACGCTGTCTTGTCACCAATGAACAAGTATACCTCCGGATAGTGGATGCTGCTCTGATCATCCTCCATCAAGGTAAGCTGCTCTTCCGACTTGGCATAGCCGGCAGCATACTGGCGAAGAATCTCCCTCATCGTCTATTTCAACCTTCTTCGGATGTCATTTAATTTCGAGGATACCTGTCTGTAGAACTGGTATCGCTCTTCACCGTCCGCAAGCTCCACCTTCTCGTATTCGAGCCGGTCGCGCGTTTCCAGGAACCGTTCGGACAATTCTCCCAGCTTCGTGAGCAGCGGCGTAATATCCTCGGAAGCGGTCAGCTCCTGATCGCGGCGGGAGGATTTGCGAAGCAGCGTGCTACGGCTTTTCTCGTCCAGCTGACGGAAGTGCTTGTAGACTTCATACTCCACGTCGTTCACGCTTTTCAGCAGGTTGGCAAACGGCTCCCAGGAATCCTCCTCCGGATCGCGATCATAAACGAAGAGCGCACCCTTCTTGGTGATCGTCCCGGTGTACAACGCCTCAATGAATTGATCAAGCCATTTCTCTTCATTCTGATTATCGCTGATCAAGAGCTCGAATTCCGTGATTTTGGCCGCGATGGCGGCATATTTCTTCAGCTCTTCCCGCACGATGCGGATCATTTCCGGCGAACGGATCAGATTTTCCTTGGCCATATCCTCGTTGATGCTATTGAAAATATCCTTGGAGCCAACCCGCTCCAGCCCTTCGTTCATCAATCGCTTCAGCTCGGTCCATGCCCGTTTGACTTCGCCAAGGTTAGGCTTGGGACTATCGAGCTGCAGATCATAAGCGCGAAGCAGCTCATTCAGGTCAAACGGCTTCGTAAACACAACCGCGTAGCGGCTGCTCGTATTCTGGTCAACGTCCTTCTGGATAACGACCTTAAACTCAAGCGCCTGGTTAAATTCGGCACGGACCCGGGCATTGTAGTCCTGAACCCGCGGATTGACGTAGGTATCCCCCCAGGATTTTTCAGGAATCGGCGATGGCAGATACGTCCAATTGTTGCGATCTGTCTGTACCAAGTGACGCCCAACGCCTTCCTTGTCCATGATCGTGCGTTCGTAGCTCTCCTCATAAACCTTAAGCGGAGTATAAACGAACAACGGCACACCGTTCTTCGTATTCAGCCAGAAGATCCGGTTCTTCACTTCGCTCTCCTTCACGGTGAAGTGAGACTTCCCGACCGAATTATTCTGATAATTGCGAATCCCTTTCAGAATACTTGGAGCCTGTACAGGCACGGACACGAAGCCCCAGGAAGGGAAGTACAGATTGCCTGCGCTGTTGCTCAGATGGAAGACCGGGACAGCTTCGTCATCCAGCTTGCTGGCGATGTTGCGCTCGACAAATTTTTCGATGGAATCCTCCTGCCCGAATTTCATGACCAGGAAATCCTCCATCGAACGGGTGATCAGATCGCCGAATTTATCGGTAAGAAACTCCGAAATGGAACGAACGACATCGATCTCCTGCTCCCGGGTCCAACGATTGGCATGACTCAGCAGCTCCTGAGCGAAATCGCGGATGAGATCGTCCACATCCTTCTGATCCATGATTTTGTTGATGACGTCGGAAATGTCGGGAACGCTCACCAGGTTCCAGTAATACGTCTTGTTCCCTTTATGATCCTGCTGTTCTTCCCCGTTTACGAGAATGTCGCCGTTCTTGGCGAAAATCGAATTCAGCGCATTCAGAATCTCCGTATATACGCTATAAATCCGGTTATTTTCCTGGTTCAGCAGATCGTACAAATCCTCATAGAATTCAATCATCTGCTCGGTGCGTTCCACATCCGCTTCCAGCCAATATTCGTTGATTTTGGCTTCAATATAGATGTTTTTCTTCTTATCCTTCGAGACAAAAGCGCTCTTTGCATCGCCCAGACGATCGATCGCCTGTTCTCTGGCCGACTCGATGTCCCGCGGTATGCGGGTCAGATTCTCCCGCAGCGCTTCGATATAGGAGAGCAGCATCTTCAGCAGGCTAAAGCCCTTCTCCGTATAGATCAACCGCGATACGTAAAACGGTCCTTGCTGCGGATGCAGGAACATCCGGCGGATTTGATCGCTGAACTGAGCCACGATCTCGCCCGGAAGCTGCTTCTTCGCTTTGATGTATTCCTCGCGGGCTCTGGCCAGAAAATTCTGTTCCAGCTCCGTATCCATATTTATGACCTGGTTCTTCACCACGTTCGCATAGCTGAGCCGCTCGCTGTTCTGATATCCGGGCAGCGGCTCCGGAACGCGGGATTCGAAGTTCTTGGTCATCGAATCCAGATCGATGCCCAGCTTGCTCGCAAATTTCTCGACGTCCTCCTGGCTCGGCGCTTTCTCGAACATCGTTTGCATTTTGCCGAAGACGCGGTATGCCAGATACGTCGTCATCTCTTCAATAGGCAGCACGGCCGAAGATGCGCCGATGATGTTGTAGTCGTAATTGGC
The DNA here is from genome assembly GCF_000204455.1 of Paenibacillus sp. HGF5. Lineage (NCBI taxonomy): Bacteria > Bacillati > Bacillota > Bacilli > Caryophanales > Paenibacillaceae > Paenibacillus > Paenibacillus sp. HGF5. The sequence goes on from NZ_AEXS01000016.1 coordinate 42,728, forward strand.
AGGATACGCCTTGTTCATCTGCGCAATATTGGTGCGGATGTTGCTGATATAGTCATGGATCGCAAACTCTTCGCCGGACTGTTTTTCCTCGCTGGCCATGAAGTTCGTGATGTTCTCTGCGGTAACGTTCATGCAGTAATCGTAGGCATTCTCCAGCAGCTTGCCTTCCGTATTCGTAGCGGATATCAGATGACATAGATTAAATGGAGGCAGTGGAGAGTTCACGTTCAGAATGTTGCCGTACTGCTGCTTGAACCGTTCGCCTCTGGCATCCACATTCATCCAGTAGTCCAGCTCTTTGAGCGCGGCGTAACCGTTCTTCTTGATGTACTCGCGGGTATGCTCGCTCAAGCTTTTGTTCGCCAGATTGATATCCGGCGTAAACAGATAGCCGAGCGTATTCACGCGGTCAATGCCTGCCGAGCCGTGGTCGCGTTCGATAATGCCGCGGACGATATAGGCGATGTCCAAGAAGCAGCCGCTGCCCGTACCGCCGGACAGCCCCGTCAGCAGGAAGACCATCAGCTTTTTGTTCGTGCCAACCGACAGCGTTTTGATCTTCTTGTCGATCGCCTGCACCACTTGGGTAATCTTCGTGAACAAGAGCAAGCGGCCCGCCTGGCGTACGCCTGCGGCCCCGTTCATGCCGTCGGTAATGCTCAGCTCGGGCGACAGCCAATCCGTAATGTAAGGCTCCAGGATGCTGCGGTTCTGGAGAAGGCCTCCGATCTCGGCATTGGAGAGAAGCACGAATTCATTGATCGGATCCAGTCCGATCCCCTTGTATCGCTTATTCTTATCCTGTTCGTTGGTCTCAAAAGCCAGAAACTCCACGTTATCCGGCTTGTCCATTCTTTTCTTGGACAATGGATCCTCCGGCAGCTTGAAACGGCGGTTAATCTGATATTTCAAGCGCAGCAGCGCATCGATCCCCGTCCCTCCAAGTCCGATGATGAGGATCGGATTGTCGATGGTATCCACCCGTATTTTCTCGCTGACAATGCCGCCTCCGAGTGAAACGTCAAGCTGTTGTATATGTTCTCTAACTACCGGTTTCATAACTTCCCCTCCTGATAGGTCATGGCTTTAAGAGGTTGTTCAAAAAGTCCGCTTTTGATAAGAATACCCATCGAGGTCAATTCGACTTTTTGAACTCGCACTTTAAGCCAAATATTCAAATAATATCGTTTTGTCCGCCTGCTGAAGGGAAACTCTCAGCCGGTCTCCGTTCTTCAGCTCCGTCCCGTTCGTTGCATCCAGAGCCCGTCCGGACTTCTCGATGACGGCTGAAGAAAGGTTCTTAAGTATAATGCGGTCGTTCTTGCCCGGCATGAACAGGATTTTCTCCGTTTCCTTGAGCTCCGGAGCAAGCTGCAGAAGCTGATGCAGATTAAACTTCCCTTTGAAGGAAGTCAGCTTCTTGTATTGAGGGGACGTCTTCTCCCCGGTGTTCTCATCCCTGATCTCAATCACGATTTGGCCGACAAAGCCCTTGTTCGCTTTCTTTATCGCGCCGAGAATGAAATAAGCTGCCGCTCCAACAATGAGCAGCGCCGCAATGCCAATGATTACGGGCCATAATGGAAAAGGTTTCGCATCCTCGCCCGCGGTCATCTCCTTCCCGCCATTACCGGAGCCGGAGGCTGCCGTTTTCGCGCTAATCTTGACAGGCGGGCTTTCACGGTAGAAGCTCTGCTCCTCCGCACGCACCCTCAGCTCGTAGTCATGCTTCTGCGGAATCTTGTAATCCCCTACAAAGCTGCCTTCTTTGTTCTCTAGTTCGACCTCCGACTCGTCCCCGGTGTCCAGGTCCTTGATCAGCAGCTTGGCCGTCATATTGCCGTACTGTTCTTGATCCTGCAGCTTCTGTCCATTGCTGACGAGGTACGCGTTAATGTCAATCGTATCCCCTGCCTTTACCTTGGAAGATGGCGGAGGATCCATAGCCAGCTCCAGGTCGTAGTTGAACACGAGGTTGATGTCGATTTTGTCCTTCGATACGCCCTTCACCTGCAGCTTCCAGTCGCCTTGCTGCGGCTTCAGCAGCTTGAGCAGCGAATAGGAATTGGACGTGGAGCGCAGCACACTAGCCGAAGGGATGCTCTGCTCAGCACCAGCGGGATCAACCAGCTTCACGTCCACGGGGCTGGAGGACATAATGGAAATGTTCGCTTCCAATACGTTGGCATTCGGCACGCGGACCGTAACCTCCTGATAGCTTCCGTTGCCGGTAATCGACTGTACCGGAACGATCTTGAGCTGCTGGTGGCTGGCAAAAATCTCGCTTAATATTTGCGGAAGGTCATCCGCCGAACTGGTCGTAAAGGATTTGCCCCCCGTTTGGTTGGCCAGCTCAGCCAACGTTTCTTTGTTCAGCTTCCCGTCGGCATTGAGTCCGATCGTATAAATCGGAATACCGCTTCCCTTGGCCTCCTTGACGGCTTGGGCCAGCTGCTCTGACGCTTCCTTGCTCGTCCTGCCCGTGTTCGGGTCCAGATCATTGTTACCGTCGGCCAAAACAACGATCATCGGCGCATGGGCCGGGTCCATCCCCTGCTTCAGCACCTTTACGGCTTCATCGAGACCGACGGACATATCGGTGTACGGTCCGCGATCCAACTGATCGATAAATTCCTTTAGTGCGGTTTTGTCCGCCTCCGACTGAATTTCAAGCAAGGCTTTCTCCCGCTGAATCCGGTCGGTATAGGAAACGATGCCGACCTTGTCGCCGGTTGTCGCCAGCATGTCGATGAACATCTTCATCGCTTCGCCGCTAATCCGCTCCGGATCGCTATTTTTCATCGAATTGCTGGCATCCATCACCAGTACGGCATCGATGTTGGAGCCTTGGGAGGCAGCCGCTGCCTTAGGCAAGGCTCCTCCGCTCCAGGTCATGATCAGCAGCACCGCTGCCATCAGAGAGAGCAGCCATTTATTTTTACGTTGCATAGATTTACTCCTTCATCCATTTAGTCGAGCATCGGCGGATGTCTCGGTTCGTTCGTCAGAGACTAGTCTAACTGTAGGCAAAAAGTCTTAAAATCACATGAAAGGAAGCTTAAAATAATCATCGGAATATCCATATTCCTACTGTGTTTATATAGAAAATACCATGCCAGTCACTAAAATATCCCAGCACTATGTCCATATGATATAATTATACCTGCCAAAGTTCAACATTATCAGTCGTGCCACCCGGACTTAGGACACAAGGCTCACCCGCCATTTTTGAACCAATTTCGATACCGAAAGGAACCGACATATGATTACATACGGATGTCTCGGGATTTTGTTTCTTTTTGTCATCATCAAGATCACGGCCTATTCCAAGCGTAAGAAGAACGCCCCGACGCCGGAGCAGCTGCAGCAAACTTTGCTTGAAGCGGCCAACTCCAAGAGGGAACAGCATGGATAAGAAAAAGCCGGTACAACTTCGCCCCTATTCTAAAACGAGATATGTCTACCAAAAGTTAAGGGTTTGCAAACATTGCCACAATTTCACGATTCTTTGGGAAGACAGCTGCGCTTACTGCAAACGCCAGTCCCTGGTCCCCGTTATGGAATTTGCAGGGGGCATGGCCAAACGTTCCATGCAGAGCGACCGGCTTCTTTTCTACATTATAGGGCTCTCCGCCGTGCTTCTCGGTCAGACCTTCTTGCAGATCGCGATAGCTTTTGCCTGCATGCTGATCCTGCTTGTATGGTTATGGCTCATCCAGCGGCGAATGCTGCATTCCGAAACCCTGCACGCTCTGGACAAGCTTATAAGAAGTCATCGAGAACAGATTCTGGAAGGCCTCGATCTGAACAAAGCGACGGCCTCCGCCGCCATCAAGGAAGATGCTCAGCTAGGCTTTGAGATCGTCAGGGAAATTGCTTCCTTGGTCCGGAATGACCGGATCCGCCTGCAGCAGATCGTCCTTCTGCAAAGCTTCAGCCTCCGCAAGGATATGGATCTTGAGCTCGAGCCCCTGCTTCTGGATGAGTTTGATCCGGACCTGGCCGCCTATATCGGGGAAATCGCCAAAATTAAACGCGAGCTGATCAACAGTAAAGCCATTCGGTACCTGCTCGATCATGAAGCTGACATTTTACGGATGGAGCATGGCAGGCAGATTATGATCGACGCTGCCGGAGCAGCGGTACGGAAGAAAAAATATATCGATACATTTCCTGATTTCATTAGCCGCTATGCGGATGGATTGCCAAGGTATCGCTTCCTCCGCTTGTATCAGATCGTGCGCCGCAATCCCGGCTTGTCGTGGAACGGCCTTCGGGATCGGGTATCGGCGATTTATAATGAACATTACCGCTCGGACCCTGATTTTCAAAAATGGGATTAGAGGGGCTATACCGTTATGACGATAAAAAACACGCTAACCCTGCGAAATTTGTATCTTTTTTTATGTATCGTCCTTCTGCTGCTGATCGGGTATAAGGGAATTCACATCTATCAAAAAATCGAGACGATGGCGCAAGCCGAGTCGTTGTATGCCCAGAAAAAGCTCGTTCAGGCGGAAGAGAGGTATCAGAAGGCCCGGAATAACCGTTCCCTTCTATATAAAGAAGATCTGCTTGCTTCAAGGCTGCAAGAGCTTGCGCCCATTACGTCCATTGAGGAAAGTCTCTCCTCTCTTGATCATCGATTGAGCCAGGTCGGGGAGGCCGGCGATTTCTCCGGCTTCATGAACGTATATGCCGAATTGCTTGAGGCGGAGAAGAAATTCTCGGAACAACTGGGATCACACGCCTCGTATTACAACGAAATTGCGGCGTTCTATGGCATACCCGATGATGTGAAACGGACATTCCTGCAATTCATCGATTTGTTTACGCGCAGGGCCGACGAGCTGCTTGATGAGCAGCAGTACGAGGATAACAGCTTTAAATGGAATCTGCTTCGCATTCCGGATTCCTTCTACGGCAGCGAGAAACAGAAGGATGAGAAGCTGCTCCGCCTGTTCCAGCGATACGACGAGATGGTTTTGACCCGTCTGGCAGGGGCAGGGCAGTATGCCGACCTGTTGAATTGGTCGCAATCCATGGGTTCCGAGTATGCCAGCCGGTCGATATCGGCTGCCTGGTTGAACCGAAAGGCCGATGAACTTGTGTATGCCATGCTGCAAAGGGATGTGCAGCGGGAACAACCGGCCGTTTTTGCAGCTCACGCCTCAGGCTACAGACAGTACCTGGAACGGAACGAGCGGAAGAACGCGGAGATCATGGCGTATATTCAGAATGAGATCAACCGCTGGGTCGCAGCGGCCGATGGGATGGTACAAAGCCAGAACTACGAGGAAGCGGTCGCGCTCTATGTGGCCTTGTCGGGGTACCAGGATATGAGCGGTAAACTGCAAGCTGCCGAATTGGCCTGGACGATCCACGATCCGATTCGTTTGTTCCACATGGCCGGTCTGAAAGGCAGCTTCAGCTACGTCAGCGGAGGCGGCAATCGTTTCGGAGGATTGGCCTATGCCATAGGGGTCGACGAGGGGAGCATCATCTACTTAGCGGTCTTGGATGCCGATGAAACGGTGCAATTATTCCAAAACCACGATTACCCGTCCGATGTCGCGATCCATGAGGTTTCAGTCGAGGAATCGCTTAGCACCGAGAAGAATCCGGTCATCCTTGTGGAGGGCTCTGCGGGAACTGACTTGGTATTCTATTCAGCCTATGAAGCCAGAGATTCCAATCTGACGCCGCTGTTCCAATTTACGGCCGAAGGCTACCAGGTGCTGCCGGACAAATCTTTGCTGGTCACGAATCTGGAAGGAGTCAGTCCGGACGAGATCGCCATCTTTGAGCGTCAAGGAGACCAATACGGATTCACTGGGTATCAGGTTCAATATACCGACATCGATATCGCTAATATCGAGGGTTATCCGAATGAGAAAGTACGCTTCTCTGTCCATATCCCGCAAGGCGGCTATGGCGAAGTCATTGCCGAACGTAATGGGTACTATATCGTCTTAAGGGGAGACTTGGATTTCCCTGCGGGGAGCGCAACGCTAATCGGAACGTTCAATGGCGAGTATCAGCAGCTGGAGATCCCGGTAAGCAGCCAACCACCTGCGTCTCCGGACCCTGCCGAGCCGGAGACCGGACAAGTTGACGGAGATCTTCTGGATGAAACTGAGAATCCAAGCGATCCCGTCACTTCCGAGGAGATCAATCCGGATGATGTTCAACAAGACCATAGCGGAAGCAGCGAAAGCGCCGCATCCGGTCAGATCACGAAGATGCCAGTCATTCAGGTGGAATCGATCGAGTAAGTTATTGAATCTTTAATCACTTTAATATCTTGAATCCTTCTAAACATGACAAAAGGCTTCGCCCCTAATCACCAGGGGCGAAGCCTTTTCATTAATAAATTCATGCGATATGAATCCTAAATTTCATTAACAGAACAACTAGAGCAGATCTTAATTGCCCGCTCCTGCCTTACTCCACCGTTACGCTCTTCGCCAGGTTGCGCGGCTTATCCACGTCGTTGCCACGGGCAAGCGATGCGTAGTAGGCAAGCAGCTGCAGCGGTACGACAGACAAAGCTGCCGTCAAGATCGGCAAGGTCTTCGGAATGGCGAAGGCTTGATCCACGGATTTCAGCAGGCCGGCCACATGCTCTTCATGCGTAATGGCCATCACTTCCGCGCCGCGGGCCTTCACTTCCTTGATATTGCTTACCGTTTTTTCAAGTACGGTTTCTTGGGTTGCCAAGGCAATGACCGGAATTCCCTCTTCAATCAGGGCAAGCGTACCGTGCTTCAGTTCGCCGGCAGCATAAGCCTCGGAGTGAATGTAAGAGATCTCCTTCAGCTTGAGGGAGCCTTCCTGAGCCACGGCGTAGTCTTGGCCGCGGCCGATGAAGAACAGGTTCTCATGCTCAGCAATCTGCTCGGCATACCCCTTGATCGATTCCGCGTTGGTCAGCATGGACTCTACCTGTTCAGGCAGTGCTTCCATTGCTGCAATCACTTCAGCAACGGCGTCTTCCGTCATCGTACCGCGCACTTGTGCCAGATACAGACCAAACAGATAGAACGCGATCAACTGCGAGGTGTAAGCCTTCGTGGAAGCTACGGCAATCTCCGGACCAGCCAGGGTGCCAAGCACATCGTTGGCTTCACGGGCAATCGAGCTGCCTACCACGTTCGTGATGGCCAGGACATGAGCGCCATGGCTTTGCGCTTCACGAAGCGCAGCCAAGGTATCAGCCGTCTCGCCGGATTGGCTTACTACGATGACAAGGGTCTCCGGCGTAACGATCGGCGAACGGTAACGGTACTCGGACGCCACATCATTTTCGACCGGAATGCGCACCATCTCTTCGATCACGCTGCGTCCCACAAGCCCGGCATGGTAAGCCGTACCGCAGGCGACGATCTGAACATTGCGAATGTTCTTGATCTGTTCCTGTGTCAGCTTCAACTCCGGCAGGACGACTTTACGTCCGCTCTCATCCACACGGCCCAGCATCGTATCCCGGTATGCTTTTGGCTGCTCGTGGATCTCCTTCAGCATGAAGTGATCGAATCCGCCTTTTTCCGCTGTAACGGCATCCCAGTCGACACGAATCATTTCCCGAGAAATAAAGTTCCCCTCAATGGTCATTAATTCGACAGCATCTGCCGTCAGCAGAGCCATCTCTCCATCGTTGAGAATATAGACGTTACGCGTATATTTCAAAATAGCCGGAATATCAGAACCGATGAAGTTCTCTCCTTCGCCAAGACCAATTATAAGCGGGCTTGCTTGACGTACAGCTACCAATCGATCCGGCTCATACTCGGTCAATACGCCAAGGGCAAATGCGCCTCTCATGTAAGAGATCGCCTTCTGCACAGCCTTAACGATATCCCCGTCATATTCGCGGGCAATGAGATGGGAAATAACTTCCGTATCGGTCTCCGAAGCAAACTGGTGTCCTTGACTGATCAGCTCTTCCTTCAGCTCCAGATAGTTCTCAACGATCCCGTTATGAACAACGGAGAACTTCTGGCTTTCGTCCGTATGCGGATGCGAATTCACGTCCGATGGACGGCCATGGGTTGCCCAGCGGGTATGACCGATACCTGCAGTCCCTACCAGTGGTGCAGATTCCAGTCGCTCCTCCAGATTGGCAAGACGTCCTTGTGCCTTCGCAACGCGCAGGCCTTCATTCGTAAAGACGGCAATCCCAGCTGAATCGTATCCACGATACTCAAGCTTTCTCAATCCCTCGATCAACACCGCTTGCGTTTTCTGATTTCCAATATATCCGACAATACCACACATCGTATGATTCCTCCGTTCGATTTCCCTATAATAGTTAGGCGGAAATAGAACACGGCAGCATCTGTGCGGCATCAGGAAAGAAGAATGATCTATTCAATTATCAACGTTCAAGAAACTCAGCAATTCGTTAGGCTGTTTAGTTGAACAGACATGAATGCACTCTTCTTCCACCGCGCTGCCCTGTTCTAGATCGCACATTCATGTTTTGTATACAAGTGATGAATAAGCATCTGCGAATACGTTGTAAGAACGGTCGCCCATTCCTTTTCCGTTATCCGCTTACGGTTGATGCATAACCGAGAGGTCCCCGCCGAATAATCCGAACACCTCTACCTCGTCAACTTGCGTTCTGCCGTTTGGTTATCCTTAGCATGACAATAACCAATCCCCGCGCAGGTACAAGCTCTGGCGCTTATGAAGCTTGAAGTAACCTCACGATCCTCGCTTTCTATTCTTGAATGACATCCTTTATTATATTCATGCCCTATCACTTTGGCAACTCGGCTGGTTCTTGACAATGCCAAGCCCTACCTAGGATGAACCCCATCAATGACACCGAATGACCTACTTTCTCAAGCGATGCCGAACAAGCACCCCTTTGCAGGCAGGACAGGGGGTGTTGCGCTTTCATTCGACCGGCATTCCGGAAAACAGCAGGCCAGTGAACCGAAACTTCATAGTTCACTGGCCCTGACAGAAATTAGTCTGCTTTCCTTGAAAAATACACCCTTAGTCTTACGCCAATTCCCGCTTCACCACGTCTGCAATCTGCGTTACATAACGGTCAAGCTCATCTTTGTCCGGGCCTTCCGCCATGACGCGAATGAGGGATTCCGTTCCCGATGGGCGCACCAGGACACGACCGTTATCCCCCAGAATGCCTTCAACCTCAGCAATCGCAGACTCGATAACGGTATTGCCTTGGTACTTGCTCTTATCGCCAACTCGGACATTAACGAGTACTTGCGGATACTTGCGCATGCTGCTCTTCAGCTCATGCAGCGGCTTGCCGGAGGCTACCAGCGTATCCACCAATTGAATCCCGGTCAGAATGCCGTCTCCTGTGGTGTTGTGGTCCAGGAAAATGACATGTCCCGACTGCTCGCCACCCAGGTTGTATCCGCCGCGGCGCATTTCTTCCATGACGTAGCGGTCGCCGACTGCCGTTTTTGCCGTCTTCAGCTTCAGGCTGTCGCATGCTTTATAGAAACCGATGTTGCTCATCACGGTCGAAACGATCGTACCTTCCTTCAGCTTGCCGGCACGGTTCATGGCGTCCCCGCAAATGCACAGGATGAAATCGCCGTCCACTTCCTCGCCTTTTGCATCGATGGCAATAAGGCGATCCGCATCTCCGTCAAAAGCCAGTCCGAGGTCAGCGCCATGCTGGAGTACAGCCTCAACGAGTTTCTCCGGGTGAGTCGATCCGCAGTGATCATTGATATTCAGGCCATTCGGCTCAGCGCCGATGGTGATCACATCCGCACCCAATTCACGGAACAGCTTCGGAGCGAGCTCATATGCAGCCCCGTTTGCACAGTCCAGCACGATTTTCATGCCGTCGAATCGGTTGCTGATCGTCGTTTTCAAATATTCCAGGTATTTATACTTAGAATCGTTATCTACCAGCAATTCACCTAGATCAGCCCCGATCGGTCGCGGCAGATTGTCGGTTTCCGCATCCATCAGCTCTTCAATCTTGAGCTCGGTTTCATCTGACAGCTTGAAGCCGTCGCCACCAAAGAACTTGATGCCGTTATCCTGCACCGGGTTATGCGAAGCCGAGATCATAACGCCCGCATCAGCCTTCAAAAGTCTTGTAATATAAGCCACCGCCGGCGTACTTACGACACCAAGGCGAATGACGTGTGCGCCAATGGACAGCAGGCCTGCAACCAGAGCCGACTCCAGCATAGCGCCGGATACCCGGGTATCCATCCCGATGATGACGGTTGGCTTCTCTTTATCGCCCGTAAGCACATAGCCGCCGCAGCGGCCGATGCTGTAAGCCATTTCCGCCGTTAATTCTTGATTCGCAACCCCTCTTACTCCATCTGTACCAAAATATTTCCCCATGTTTTATATACTCCTTTATCTACTCTTCGATATTATCCATCAGTGGATGTTTCTGTGCCCGTTGTTCCATCGCTTGATCCGTCTCCCGGCGGATGTGATGGGTTTTCTCCTGACCCGGAGTTATCCGTGCCCTCATTCGCGGGAGGCGTCTCCGGATCCTCCCCATGATCATTGCCTGTCTCTGTTCCGGTTCCAGTGCCAGTTCCGGTTCCCGGTACATCAGGCTTGTCTTTGTCGGTTCCCTCGTTGTTCGAAGTACCCGGGTTCGTTGTCACGGGTTTCGAATTATCCTTGAGCTCTATCTTAATCACAGGGCGATCCTGATCCGTGCGGTTGATGAAATTAGGCAGCGTAATCTGCAGCGGAATTTCATGGACGCCGGCTTTCAAGCCGGTCGCGTTCGCTTCAGCTCCAATATCCGTCGGCTCCAGACTATTAAGCAAGTCAGGCGCACCGGTGAGCGTCAGGGAGATCGTCTTCGTCTTTGGATCCGTAATGACGGCGTCCAGACCGGAGGCGACTCCATTTAACGTGATCGGAATGCCGGTAATCACCCGTTCTCCATGCGATACAGCCGTAACTTCAACCGTTACAGAGCTCGGCTCGATTTTCTCAAAACCTTCAGGCGGCGTCAAGTCGGCCGTAAGCACTGTTGTTCCCGAATTTCTAACTTCTCCCAGATTGATGGCGGCTTCGATATAGGTCTCAGCTCCTGCCAGTGCCTCTTTGCTGCCGAACAGCTTCACTTCTTTGACCTTCTGTTCTACCTTGGATAAGACGAACCCTTCCGGCAGCCTCCCGGTATATTGAAGCTCCAGCGGCAGCGTGACAAATGCAGGCTCAATCGGTACTTCAGCCGCTACTGTAGCAGGCTCAATGACCGCATCCTCCATTTCGGCGCCTTCTTTATCATATGCTGTTAGCTTGACTCGTTTCTCCGTAATCTTCTCTTTGGCTCCATCAAGCTCCACGTTACCTTTGACCTGCCCTAAATTTGCCATCGACGATTCCGGCAGGGTAACCGTGACTTGCCTTGGGTCAATCAGCACGGGCGTTCCGGCCCGGTAATCTTTAGCAGGCTCGCCCTTCGTTCCAATACTTACCGTCACGGATTTCGACACTCTCGGCTCTACGGTCACCGTAACAACGGATGGTTCCATCGATACCATCTCCACGCCGCTTGGGATGGAGTAGGTCAGGGGAAGTGTGTGCGTACCCGGTTCTTTGACGTTGCTCAGATCGAGTTTTACTTTATATTCGTCGGTCAAAAGCGAAATATTGGATTTCTTCCCCCGCACCTCGAGATTCACCCGATCTTGATCAATGCCGGTAAGCACATATTCGCCGTCATCAAATCCATAGGTTTGAATCTTAACGCCTTCAATGATCTTGGTATCATAAAAGGTCGTGGGCGGTGCGGGCGTTCCGCTGTCCATATGAACCATTGCCCATAACAGAATGCTGACAGCGAGTGCAATGAGTTTGCTTGCCGTGTTGTTCTTGATCCATTTATCCATTGCTGCCGTCCCCCTTCCGTTTCCAGAAGAACGTGCGTTTCTCCTTGATGGACGCGGCAGGTCTGAGCTCCTCATACAATTTCGATATCAGAGACTCTTCCTTAATATCCCGAACCACTTGTCCATTTAAGGCCAGCGATACTTGCCCAGTCTCCTCGGATACGACAACCGAAATCGCATCCCCCACTTCACTGATTCCGATAGCGGCACGGTGCCGCGTCCCCAGTTCCTTACTGATGAAAGGATTCTCCGATAGCGGTAAATAACAGCCAGCGGCCGCGATTTGGCCGTTCTGAATAATGACGGCTCCGTCATGGAGAGGCGTATTCGGTATAAAAATGTTGATGAATAATTCCGAGCTGATCACCGATCCCATCGGAATTCCCGATTCTACGTATTCATTTAGGCCTGTCGTCCGCTCAAACACGATCAGCGCCCCGATTTTGCGCCGCGACAAATAATTAACGGCCTTAATGGTTTCGCTGATTAACTTATTCGTTTCCTCGTCAATATCCGCGGTCCGCCCGAACAGCTTGCCTCGGCCGAGCTGTTCCAGACCGCGTCTGAGCTCAGGCTGGAAGATAATAAAGATCGCCAGCACCCCAAAGGTAAAGATCTGGTTCATCAGCCACTTGAGCGTATACAGATCAAACCAGGTGCTTAGCGCCCAGATGACCACCAGCACCAAAATCCCTTTGAGCAGTTGGACCGCCCGCGTGCCGCGGACGAGCAGAATCATTTGGTATATTATATAAGTAACGATAAGGATATCGATGATATCTTTAATGGATTCACCCCAGGTCATATCTGTGAAATACTCCACCATACAGCAACCCCCGTCATTTCCTTTAAGTGCGGGCCCAAAAAATCCGGTTCCTTCGAAGATGAACGCCCTGGTTTGAAACCGGGCCTGCTTTCCATCATCCTTCTAATCACGCGGAGATTCTTGAACATCCTCTTTAATAACGCATGAGACTATATATGTAGTATGTACTCTACACTCTCTAGGTTATAACGTTAATCTTTCCGATGCAAGCGGACTCCCTCCGCTTTCCATGCAAATCCGCGTAAAATCAACAAAAGAAGCGCCGTCTTTTCACTGAAAAGAGGCGCCTTTGCTTCGTAATTGCGGTTTTCACCTAGCGGTAAGCGGCATCTGTAAACAGAGTGGAGATCTTATACCATATCCAATCCATGGCTCTATCTATATCCTTCACTTGACCCGCTATATGCGCGGTGGAAGCCTGAAATAATTCTCCGTCGATAACGGTCACATTGCCATTAACCTGACCGTAAACCTTAGTCTTTCCGTTCTCGACCGTAATATCTCCCGTGATGATCTGATCCGGTGGAATAATGACCGTATCCCCTTCAATCACCAGCTTTTCGAATTCATCGCTCTTTACAACCAGCTGAGTGTCCTGACTCCAGAAACTGATCGTGCTAAAGAGCATGACGACCAAAAACAAAGCTGCAGCCGTGAGCGCAGGATGATTCTTAACCCATTTGACCCAAGCTTTTTGTTTCTTGGGCTGCGGCAGCATGCCCATTATACGTTCCGTTAAATCATCGGATGGCTTGGTCGCATGATGAGTTAAGGAAAAAAGAAGCATATCGGTATGCTCCAGCTTCTCGAAGTAATTCCGACAGTCAGCACAATCCAGCAAATGCTTCTGCAATTCTAGCTGCTGCGGGTCGGACAAGTCATTATCCAGATAATCGTGCATCAAAGAGACGGCTAATTTGCAATCCATTTGTGAGCCAATCCTTTCATTCAATCTCTTTGCTGGGTCTATCCCCCTAGGGGCATAAGACTTGCTTATTGTTCATACGTGCCGGAATCGGGGATGTTTCAACTTTTTTAAAAGAAAATCAGAAAAAAATTACGGGCACTGACTTTCTGATTTCCGCAAGAAAAAAAGCGCCCTTAAACGCGGTCTCTCTTCCTCAAAGAACGGCGATAGGCGTTTTTTTCTCACAATTTGTACTCTAATTTTTTTCGCAAAAATTCGCGTCCACGATGTACACGCGTTTTGATCGTTGTTACAGGCAGGTCCAAAATCTCGCTGATCTCTTGCAGGGATAAATCCTGGATGTACCTTAAGATCATAATGGTCTTGTACTTGGCAGGAAGTCCGTCAATGGCCTGATGGATAATGCGCTGCGTTTCCGATAGCAGCATTTCGCTCTCAGGCGTACGGTTATCGCTTGGGATCAGGGAGTAGCCGTCCATACCTTCGCTTTCGTTCAGGTCGGCGTCCAACGAGAAAGAAGGCTTGCGTTTGCGCAGCCGATCAATGCTTAGATTCGTGCCAATTCGGTATATCCAAGTTGAGAACTTCTGGTTCTCGTCATATCGGTCAAGGTTCTTGTAAACACGCAAAAAAGTCTCTTGGACGACATCCTCGGCCTCATGGCGGTTGCTCAGCATCCGGTAAGCCAAATGAAAAATCTTGTCTTTATAAAGCTCTACGATTTCGGCAAATGCCCTTTGGTCCCCTTTTCGGGCCAGCTTTGCCAGTCTTACATCCAAATTGTCCACCATAATTCCCCCAGAATGGTCTGATGGGTAACGTCTAAAAACGCATCATTCAAATCGTAATTCAACTGTTTCTAAAAATCAACAATAATTCAAAAAGAATCCCATTCGTGTATCAAAGACAATTCACCTGAAGCCGATACTTTAATCATTAGGACGCAAGCTGCGCCTAGATGAAAAAAACGAGGTCCCTCTAGGGAACCTCGCCTTATACTATCCCTTTCAAACAGCTTTGGCTTCTGCAAGGATCAGCCTGTATTGCGAAGCCCTGCGGCAATGCCGTTGATGGTCAGCAGTACTTCCCGAAGCAGATCCGGATCATCCTGCTCCTGCTCCCTTAGTTCACGCAGCTCGTTAAGCAGTTGAACCTGCAGATAGCTGAGCGGATCCACGTAAGGGTTGCGCAGTCTTATCGATTCCTGCAGAACCGGCTGGTTATCCAGAATATCCTGTTGTCCTGTAATCTTAAGAACCAGCTCTTTCGTCAATTTGAATTCTTCCTGAATCAAACCGAAGATGCGCTCGCGGGCTTGATCATCCTTCGTCATCAACGAATACTCCTTGGCGATGATTAGATCTGCCTTGGCAAGTGCCATCTGAAGGGTATCGATCAGGGACGTAAAGAACGGATAGCTCGTGTACATCTGTTGAAGCACCTTCATATTCTCTTCCTTGCCTTGGTAGAAGCTCTGTAAGCCCGTACCAGCCGCGTACCATGCCGGAAGCAGGTAACGGCTCTGCGTCCATGCAAACACCCAAGGAATGGCTCTCAGGTCCTCGAAACGGTCGCTGTTCTTGCGCTTGGAAGGTCGGGAACCAATATTCAGCTCGCCCACCTCAGGAAGCGGCGTGGATTCCTTGAAGAAAGTAAGGAAATCCGGATCGCGGAATATCAGATCCTGATATTTTTTCTGAGAAACGGCCGAAATGCTGGAGGAAATCACTTCCCACTCTTTTTCGGTCGATTCTTTTTCAGGGTAACGGGCATTCAGGGAAGCCGTAATCAATGCTGAGGTCGCCTGATCCAAACTCCGGTAGGCAATGCCCTTCAAGGAGTAACGGGACGATATAACCTCTCCCTGCTCCGTGATTTTGATCCCGCCTGCAATGGTCGATGCCGGCTGAGCCAAAATGCTGCGGTTCAGAGGCATACCGCCGCGTCCAAGCGATCCGCCGCGTCCATGGAAGTATTTTACCTTGATGCCGTATTCATTGGCTACGGCCGTAATCTCTTTGAGTGCTACCTGGAGCTCCCAGTTCGCCGTAATGGCTCCGCCGTCCTTGTTGCTGTCAGAGTAACCCAGCATGATCTCCTGCAGTTCGTTCATGGCACTCACCGCTTCACGGTAGATCGGCAGGCTGAAGAGCTTGCGCATGATATCCGGCGCGGCATGAAGATCGTCAATCGTCTCGAATAATGGCGCAGCCTGCAGCGTAGCGATTACGGAACCGTCGTTATCCTTCCGGAACAGACCGACTTCTTTGGCAAATACCATCACTTCCAGAATGTCGCTTGCGCCCTCGGCCATACTGATCAAATAACTGGAGATGCATTTTACTCCGAATTCCTGCTGCGCGCGGAAAACGGTACGGTATACTTCGAGGCATTCCTCGGTACTGTCGCTATACTCTTGATAAGGCGTAGTCAATGGACGCGGATCGTTAAGCAAGTTATTGAGCAGCTCGATCTTCTCGTCCTCGCTCAATTGGGCATAGTCCTGCGTCACGTTCATTTTCCGCAGAATTTCGGCCATGGCATTCTCATGCTCTTGGCTATGCTGTCTGATATCCAGCGTCGCCGTATGGAAACCAAACAACTCCGCCTGGCGAATCAGCTTTTGAATATAGGTGTCTGCAACGTAGTCAGCAAAATGGAAACGCAGGCTTCGATCAATGATATTCAAATCCTCGATGAATTCCTCAGGGGTCTGATAACGCTCGCTGCCTGTCATGTTCTCATCCAGAATGTGACTCATTTTAGCCAGCATATATACCAGTTTTACACGATAAGGCTCTTTCTCATTGTGCCAAATTTCCATCTTCTTCAGTGTTACATGCTCGCGGTCTTTTTCAATGGATTGAAGCAATTCATCCGAAACGTTAACGATTGACGAGCTGAAGCTCAGGTATTTCATGAATTCACGCAAAATCCGTTGGTATTCACGAATCGCCAGCTTCCGCTGCATTTCAAGCGTTCTCCATGTTACGTCCGCCGTCACTGAAGGATTTCCGTCCCGATCGCCACCGATCCACGAACCGAAACGCAAATAGGTTGGAACGTGCCAATGGTGACCCGGATAATATTTAGTTAGGCAGCGCTCCAGTTCTTGATAAACCTCTGGCAGAATGTGAAACAGGGTTTCGTGAAAATAATACATACCGTTTCTGACTTCATCCAGAACAGTAGGTTTACGGTCACGAAGCTCATCGGTTTGCCATAGCGTAATCACTTCATTCAGTAGTTTCTCCCGAAGCTGCTCCCGTTCGCGGAATGTCAGTGTCGGATTGTCCAGCTGCATCACATCGTCCGCTATCCGTTTATGGATATCCAGAATAGCCCGACGCATCGCTTCTGTTGGATGAGCGGTCATCACCAGCTCAAGGGATAGACTTTCGAGAATTTCTTGAACTTCTTCAAACGTAATATTGCGCTCTTTCAAATCCTGGACTGCACTTTCGATGGAACCTGGTTGAACACTTTCCCCGGCGGAACGCTCGTAATCGCGTTTACGCCGTATGCGATGATTCTGTTCGGCGATGTTAACCAATTGAAAGTAAATGGCAAACGCGCGAATCACCTGATGGCGAATGTCGGGTTCCAGCGTGCTGATGATCCTTTTGAAATCTGCAAACAATTCTGGCAGGAATACGGATCGCAACGATTTACTCGTTTCGCGAATTTTCTCAACTATATCTAAAAGCTCATTGCCTCCTTGATGGACAAGAACTTCTCCAAGAATATTGCCAAGGAACCGTACATCTCGCCGCAGCAGATTGTTGGAATTGCTTTTTGCGGTTACTGTAAGTTCAGTCATGCTACTCCTCCCATCTCAACCCGTTTCAGCAGTTTATCTATAGGACGTAACGCCTTCCTAACATCATACAATAAAAGCGAATGAAAATCTGCATTTTTCAGGCGAAAAAATTAGCCAAATCGACAAAACTCATGGTCATGTTATACCCATAGCCCATGGACATTAGTCCTATAAACCGTTGATACGACAGCATTCTTTATTGCATTAACACTTCGCAGGATAGTCGTATGAATATGTAAAAAAAACATCACACACGGTGATGTCCTGCTTATGTATGGAGCGGGTGATGGGAATCGAACCCACGCTACCAGCTTGGAAGGCTGGAGTTCTACCATTGAACTACACCCGCATATCAACCCACAAAAGTGACGTTATGCTTCAAAGCATATTCCGGTTACTTTTGCCGGGCCTCAATTCTTAAGCAAATCGGGATGACACGATTTGAACATGCGACCCCCTGGTCCCAAACCAGGTGCTCTACCAAGCTGAGCTACATCCCGATATTAATCTTTTTTGAAAAATGGCACGCCCTGAGAGATTCGAACTCCCGACCTTTTGATTCGTAGTCAAACGCTCTATCCAGCTGAGCTAAGGGCGCAAATGGAGCGGACGACGGGAATCGAACCCGCGACCCTCGCCTTGGCAAGGCGATGCTCTACCGCTGAGCCACGTCCGCATTAATGGTGCGCGTGGAGGGACTTGAACCCCCACGTCAAAGACGCTAGATCCTAAGTCTAGTGCGTCTGCCAATTCCGCCACACGCGCACAAGATGAAACAATGGTGAGCCATGAAGGACTCGAACCTTCGACACCCTGATTAAAAGTCAGGTGCTCTACCAACTGAGCTAATGGCTCGCATTTCAGGCCACCCGAAAAATAGTCGGAATCACCTTCAAAGCGTAACTTTACTATTTGGAGTAAAGTGGCTGGGGATATAGGATTCGAACCTATGCATGACGGAGTCAAAGTCCGTTGCCTTACCGCTTGGCTAATCCCCAAAATCGTTGAGTTACTTCTATCTTGCCGATTCTCGTTAGAATCATGCATGAAATGGTGGAGGCTGAGGGGATCGAACCCCCGACCCTCTGCTTGTAAGGCAGATGCTCTCCCAGCTGAGCTAAGCCTCCGTATAAACTCATGGGATTCTCATCCCCTGATGCAATAAAATAGTGGTGACCCGTAGGGGATTCGAACCCCTGTTACCTCCGTGAAAGGGAGGTGTCTTAACCCCTTGACCAACGGGCCACAATTTCATGATGCATGTCCAAACCAAAAGCGAATCTGGAGCTTCCAACCGGGATCGAACCGGTGACCTCATCCTTACCATGGATGCACTCTACCTACTGAGCTATGGAAGCAAGTGGCTCCCCGAACAGGACTCGAACCTGTGACAACTCGATTAACAGTCGAGTGCTCTACCAACTGAGCTATCAGGGAATATGTACCGCTTGGCGACGTCCTACTCTCCCGGGACCCTTCGGTCCAAGTACCATCGGCGCTGGAAGGCTTAACGGTCGTGTTCGGTATGGGAACGCGTGGAACCCTTCCGCCATCGCCACCAAACGGTTCAGATGCTTGATCACCTGAAAACTAGATACGAAACGATATTTGCGTTAATTAGAATCCGTAGCATTACCCGATGTGGTATCGGGGTCCCCGGAAAGTATTCGGCATCCGCTAC